>JAPLFI010000188.1 GCA_026390755.1 Ignavibacteriota bacterium | reverse complement strand
TCGGTGAGCATTGTCGCGAATTTCTCGCCCGTGAATATTTTCGTTACGTCAAGATTTTCTTTAAGCGATTGCGACGATACACCTATTGAGACGAGATAGTTAACAAAATTATCAACGAGCAAAACCGATTTTTGTGTATATTTCGGAATTTCATCCCTGAACGAATTGATGCTCGTATAAACAAAAACACTGATTATGTTTGACAGTATAATTATTGTTATTACAACGACAATTATCGCGGCGAAAGACGGCACTCTCTTTCTTTTCATCCATTCGTAAAACGGCTCGAAAAGGAATGATATGATTATAGCCACGAAAAACGGCAGTAGTATTGCCTGGAGTTCTTTCAGGACAATAAAAGATAAAGCGACTATTATAAAAGCCGCCGCAACCGTTACGATGCGATTATTTCTTATGTCATTCATTTTGTATAATCTATTATTTTCTTATAAAGTACCGGGTCTGTTTTTCCCGCAAGTTCAAAACCGCGCAAACGGAGAGCGCAACTGTCGCATTCGCCGCAGGCTTTTGTTTCCGATTTATAACACGACCACGTCAGATGCAAAGGCGAACCCATCTTATACGATTTCTCAACTATCTGCTGTTTCGATAATCCGATAATAGGTGTCTCAACCTTTATACCCGAACCCGGTTTTGTCCCTAATTTAATCATTTTATTATAAGCTTCAAAGAACATTTTTCGGCAATCGGGATATCCGCTTGAATCCGCTTCAACCGCGCCGATGAAGATCCTTCGCGCGCCGATTACTTCAGCCCAGCTTACTGCAATTGCCAGTATATTTGCGTTCCTGAAAGGAACATAACTCGACGGAATTTTCTTTGATTTGATGTCGGCTTTTGATACAGAAATTTTTCTGTCAGTGAGAGATGAGCCGCCGATATCTTTCAGGTGGCTGATATCAACAATAAGACGGAATTTGGCTTTATAATAATCGGCAATATCGTTAAATGCTTTTAACTCGCGTTTTTGTGTACGCTGTCCGTAGTTTAAGTGAAGAAAGGCGGGTTCAAACCGCCGTGAAGCATAAGCGGCGGTTAATGCGCTATCCATGCCGCCGCTTAAAAGTATTACAGCTTTATTCTTCTTTACCAGAGCCATTTAAACTCACGCGCCTGACGTTCGAGTTCTTCCTTGAAATCCGGATGCGAGATGTTAATCAGCAGTTTTACCCTTTCCCTTAATGTCTTTCCGTATAAATCCGCTATGCCGTATTCCGTAATAATCGTCTGTACGTCAGCTCTTGTTGTTACAACGCCCGACCCCGGCGTTAGCATGGGAACAATTTTTGATATCGTATTATTCTTAGTAGTTGACGGGAAGGCAAGAATTGATTTACCGCCTTTGCTTCTCATTGCGCCTCTTACAAAATCAAGCTGTCCGCCAAAACCAGAAAAGATTCTTGTGCCAATGGAGTCCGAGCAGACCTGACCGCTTAAATCAATCTGAATCGCAGAATTGATTGAAATCATATTATCGTTACGGGAAATATTAATAGGGTCGTTTACAAACTTGGACGACCTGAATTCTATCAGGGGATTATTGTGTATATAATCGTGGACTTTATTTGTGCCGATTACAAAAGATGATACTACTTTATTCGGCATAAAAGATTTCTTTTCTCCGTTTACTACACCGAGTTCGATTAAGTCTATCAGTCCGTCAGAGAACATTTCAGTATGTATGCCGATGTTTTTCTTTTCACGCAGGAAAGGAAGCACAGCGTCGGGTATGGCGCCTATGCCCATCTGTAGTGTGGCACCGTCACAAATCAGCGACGATATGAATTCTGCGATGGTCTTATATATATTTTTTTCTTCTTCCGAAGCATTCGCGTCAACCATCGGCACTTCAAGCAGAGGAATATCGGTTTCCACTATATATTTTAATTTGCTGACGTGAACAAAATTGTCACCGAGAACCCTCGGCATTTTCGGGTTAATCTGCGCGATGATAATTTTCGCGTTTTCCGAAGCTATTTTCGATACTTCATTACTGACACCATAAGAGCAGTAGCCGTGTTCATCCGGAGGTGAAAGATGCAGCATACAGACATCTATCGGCATACGCCCGAGGTCCATCAGCCAGCCGATTTCCGAAAGAAAAACAGGATAACAATCTGCTCTGCCTTCGTTTACGGCTTTCCTTACGTTACCTGCAGTGAATAGAGCTTCGTGCACAAAATGTCCCGCCATCCTCGGCTCAACATACGGAGCTTTATGAAAAGTGGTCAGGTGCATGACTTTAACATTCTGCAGCTCTTTGTATCTGTCGCACATAGCATTAACAAGTGTTTCAGGGTAAGCGCTGTTTGCGTGAAGATAAACTGTATCGTTTGATTTAATAACTTTTACTGCTGTTTCTGCAGTCACAACTTTTTGCTTGTAATTGGGTATCGGCATATAGGTGGAAAATTAATTTAAGTTTTCTATAGGATTACAAATTATATCTCACAAAATACTATATTTATTATATATTTAATATCCTAAAAATCAGTAATCAGGATTTATTTCAGAAAAAAGAAAAGACGGGTTAAAAATGCCCGCCCTTTTCAGTATTAATCTATATTCCCGACCATTTTTTTCGGGTCAACAAATTTTGTAAACTGCTCATCGGTCAGCAATCCGAGTTCGATTGCCGCTTCACGAAGTGTTTTATTCTCTTTATGGGCTTTTTTCGCAATTTTGGCTGCGTTTTCGTATCCGATGTGCGGATTGAGAGCAGTGACAAGCATAAGCGAATTCTCAACATGCCTGTTAATTACCGGCAGGTTCGGCTCGATTCCGACTGCACAATGTATATTGAATGAATCGCATGCATCGCCAATCAGACGTGCTGAATTGAGCAGGTTATGTATCATAACAGGTTTAAAGACATTCAACTCAAAATGTCCGTAAATTCCGCCGGCTGTTATTGCCGCGTCGTTTCCGATAACCTGGGCGCATACCATCGTCAGAGCTTCTGCCTGGGTCGGATTCACCTTGCCCGGCATTATTGATGAGCCCGGCTCGTTTTCCGGAATAAGTAATTCCCCTATTCCGCTTCTGGGACCGGAACCGAGGAGGCGAATGTCATTCGCGATTTTAAACAGACTTACTGCAAGTGTTTTTAAACCTCCGGATGATTCAACCATGGCGTCATGCGCCGCAAGCGATTCAAATTTGTTATCGGCAGTCCTGAACGGAAGTCCTGTTAATTCCGCGATGTGCTTCGCTACTATCACGTCATAATTCTTTGGGACATTAAGTCCTGTACCTACTGCCGAGCCGCCAAGTGCAAGCTCCGATAAATGAACTAACGTATTCCTGATTGCCCTCATTCCGTGCTCAATCTGTGAAACGTAACCGGAAAATTCCTGTCCGAGCGTTAGCGGAGTAGCATCCATAAGGTGCGTGCGTCCGATTTTGACGATATCTTTGAATTTGTTTGATTTATCACGGAGAGTCAGCATAAGCTTTTCGGCATTCGGGAGCGTGTTTTCGACTATTATTTTATAACCCGCAATATGCATTGCGGTAGGAAAAGTATCATTTGAAGACTGTGATTTATTAACGTCATCGTTCGGATGCAGTACCTTCTTTGCATCGGTCAGCATTCCGCCGGCGAGTACATGCCCCCGATTGGCAATTACTTCATTCAGATTCATGTTCGACTGCGTTCCCGAACCGGTTTGCCAGATGACTAAAGGAAACTGGTCATCGAGTTTGCCTTCAAGAATTTCATCGCAGACTTTACCGATGAGTTTCATTTTATCTTCTGAGAGGACTCCGCAGTCAAAGTTTGCCATCGCCGCGGCTTTCTTGAGTATCGCAAATGCGTAAATAATTTCTTTAGGCATCAGCTGAGCGCCTATGGTGAAATTTTCCTTTGAACGCTGTGTTTGTGCTCCCCAGTATTTTTCAGCGGGTACTTTAACCTCGCCCATTGTGTCCTTTTCGATTCTGTATTCCATTGTAATTGTTTTAAATTATAAAATATTTTTCTGTTCGCTGTTAACTTGAGATTTATTTGCCGGGTTTTCTGCCGTGAGAGGCAATTACGGTTGAAAATAGCCCTCCGCGTTTCGAAAAAATTCCCTTCACTTCCATCCATTTCGGCTGTAGAAGTCCGGCAAGGTCGTCGAGAATTCTGTTAGTTACATTTTCATAAAATATTCCCTCGTTACGGAATGACTGCAGGTAATATTTCAAAGATTTCAACTCAACACAAATTTTCCCTGGTATGTAAGAAATAATAATCGTACCAAAATCCGGCCGTCCCGTTATAGGGCATACGGACGTGAACTCATCGGTCTGATGTATAATCACATAATTCCTCAGGGGATGCGTATTAACAAATGTTTCAAAATGATTTACTTTGTTTACCGTAACCGGTTTCTTATTATTCATGGACTTATTTTATTTCTGAATATTTCATAAGTTTAATCTGCGGGGTATCCGACCCGCGGGTCATCTGCGGCGAATTATTTATACCGTTGTATATATACAAACTTTTTAATTGTTTTTTTGTTATATATTTTATCTTAAAATATTCTTTAAAATATTAATTAATCATGAAAATTGCAGTAGCAAAAGGTGACGGCATAGGTGAGGAGATTATGCAGGCAGTATTAAGGATTTTCAATGCCGCGAAGGTCCCGCTTGAATATGTACCCGTCGAAATGGGAAAATATATTTACGACAGGGGTCACAGCACAGGTATGACAGCCGAAGCTAAAAATACAATCGAATTACTCGGTATTCTCTTTAAAGGACCGATGGAAACTCCTAAAGGCAAGGGAGTTAAAAGCATTAATGTAACTGCCCGTAAGGTCTGGAACACTTATGCAAATAAAAGAAATTTCAAATCTTTGACCGGTGTTGAATCCGTATTCAGCAAAGCCGGAATACCGATTAACATAACAATCATTCGGGAGAATATTGAAGATACATACGGAGGCATTGAGCATAAGCTTACACCGGATGTTGCCCTCTGCAGAAGGTTCGTAACGCGCCCGGGTTCTTTACAGGTACATCGGTATGCCTTTGAAACTGCGCGCAGGAAAGGCGCGCATAAAGTAACCTGCGGTCACAAAGCAAATATAATGAAAATGACGGACGGAATTTTTCTTGAAACCTTTTATGAAACGGCAAAGGATTTTCCTGACATCTCCGCGAATGACGTGATTGTTGACGACCTTGCAATGAAACTTGTTGTTAAACCCAACGAATTTGATATTTTAGTTCTTCCTAATCTTCAGGGCGATATTATTTCAGATTTGTGCGCGGGACTTGTGGGCGGACTTGGTTTTGCTCCTTCGGCTAACATCGGCGATAATATCTCAATTTTTGAAGCCGTACACGGAACAGCACCCGACATCGCGGGCAAAAATATTGCCAATCCTACGGCTCTTTTAATGAGCGGTATCATGATGCTGAGGCATATAGGACTTAACGAAAGTGCCGCAAAAATTGAGAACGCACTGCTCTGTACTCTGGAACAGGGCATTCACACTTCAGACTTTGGTAAAGCCGGCACAACATCGCTGAATACAACTGAATATGCAGATGCAATTATTAATAACATAGGTAATCTGCCTCACGAAGCCGCTCCGACAATGGCTGTTGCGCAGGATAAATTGACACATAAACCGCCCGTTAAACCCGCAGGTAACATCATGAAAGAATCGCGTACACAGAAAGAAGAAATACTTGGAGTCGATTTTTTTATCGAAAGTAACGAACAGCCGAGACAGGTCGCGAGAAAGTTTCTTGATGTTATTTCTTCCGATTTTGAACTGCTGTTAATATCCAACCGCGGCACACAGGTATGGCCGACGGGATCAATTTTTACAGAGTGTATTGACCAGTACCAAGTACGTGTTCTCAGCAGAGACGACAAACCCGTTTCACAGGAGGATATTCTGCGCGAAGCAGTCAAAACAGCAGGTCATTTTAAGATTTGCTCTCTCGAAATGCTGATGAATTACGACGGGGTAAAATCTTTTTCTCTCGCGCAGGGACAGTAAGGCGATAAACAAATACATCTAAATTCATTATTGTTTTTAATAATAATTGATATATTTAGTTTTTTTAACACGAAGGGAAAAATAAATGGGCGGAGACTATACCAGTTTACAAAATCATGGCACACCGCAAGGAGTTAAGCAGAATCCTTTATTACCAAATTCTGATAAACCAAACCCGACCGGACCCGGAAGAGGCAGTACCGGCTGTATTATTATCGTGATTGCCGCCGCATTTTTTGCCGCGATGGGAGCCGCAATATATCTTTATTTGTTCCCCGGATTATTCGAAAAATTTTCGACAACTTTCGACAAAAACGAGAAAACATCTGAACAAAGAAATGAAAGCGGCAGGAAGGTGACAGGAAAGAAATCTTTTGACGGCGTTTTTATGGATGCTATGATTGTACCGGATGAAAACGGCAAAGAAAAACTCTGGGTTTACACCAATAAATATGACAACCCAGGATATATAATTTATACATATATTTATGACCCTTATGAAAATAAAATCTTAAAAGAATATACAGCAGAGCTCGATAATTATCCGCCGCAGACTAAACTGTTTTTAATTAATAACGAAGTATGGAAAGTAAATACCGGCTCGAAGGGAATAGAACCTGGAATATTTATTTATGACCCGTTGAGCGGAAAAGAGAAGATGAATACTCAGGCATTTATAAGCGAATATCCCGAACTCAGCGCGGGTATCAGTCAGATGTATATTTATGATAATCCCCCGAAACTTGACATAGAGACAAAAGACGGGAGAAAACCCGTGTTTGATATGACCGGTAATAAACTGTACATGAACAGCACTGAATACAGAAAGTCTTTCACGAAAGATAAAAGGAACATCAGCATATTCGCACTGGGTATAGAGAAAAGCGGAGAAGACGCCAGGAAAACACTTTATCTCGTTACGGGACCCGATGAGAATTTGCGGGATAAGAATGTTTCGGAACATTATTTTTCCAGCCCTTCGACACTGAAATTTATGACAAAATCAGAAGCAAAACCCCTTATAAAAGATAAAGTCTTCCTGGAAGGCGTTATGTTGTATCAGGATGATGGGTGCTGTTTTGTGTTCCATCAGACTCAGGCAGGAAGTAATGCCGAAAGGCTTCTCTCCTGTATTGATAAGGAGGGCAATATACTCTGGACGGCTTCAACGGAAGATGGATTATTCGCAAAACTAAAAGCAACCGATAAAGATGCTGTAACCGGTATGTTTTTCATAAAACACAATGTCCACGTCTCCCGCTCGGGAAATCTTGTATTATTTAATTACGACCGGATTGGTTTTATCGGATTTGATTATAAAACCGGTAATATTGTTTTCAGAGAAGATATGTCAGGTTGATTCGCTCATTTAAAGCTGATATCGGAAACGGCGCGCAGAGAACGTAATAAGATAAATCCGGGCAGTTTCATCCCCGGAGCGGCTTCAACAACGGAGTGGCTTCATCCCGCAACAACTTTCATGAGCAGAATTACAATAATGCTTTTGATATTTTTTCCGTTAGCTCCTCTTTTCTGAACGGTTTTGATATATAATCCGTACATCCTGCCGCGCAGAATTCTTCTTCATCTCCTTTCAGGGCAAATGCCGTCAGTGCGATTACCGGAATATCTTTATAATACGGAATTG
>JAPLFI010000211.1 GCA_026390755.1 Ignavibacteriota bacterium | reverse complement strand
GTAGCTGTTCTGGTTGACCGGGAGATGTCAGCGGCTTCAGGATACAAAGTAAAATTTGATGCTTCGGCATTGCCTTCGGGAGTTTATTTTTACAGACTTCAGGCGGGAGACTTTGTTGATACTAAACGTATGCTCTTAATCAAATAATTTTTCACGCTAAACGATATCAGAGCCTGCGATGGTTAATTCCCGTCGCAGGTTTTTTTTGACTTTACCAATTGTTAATTTTTACGCGGGAAAATGTTTACACAATTCGTTAATCTGTTTGCGGGATAATCCCTCCGCATTATATCCCGCCGACCTGCACATAAAAAATATTTTCACCGATTTCGTCAGAGTATCAATGATATCGAAAACAGTTGAAAAATTTTCTCCGATGGCAATGCATCCGTGTTTTTCCCATATAACTACTTTGTGTTTTTCAAAAGCTTTTATCGTCAGACCGGCAATCTTATCGCTTCCGGGCAAAGTATGAGGCACAAGTCCGATTCCGCCTGGCAGGACAATTTTATTTTCAGTATGCATGCCCCAGATGATGTTATTAATAATTTTTTCACTCTTTAATCCCTTTATCTGAGTTAATGCAATTAGTTCGGTCGGATGAGTATGGAGAATAATTTTCTCTTTAAGATTATTTTCCTTAATATAATTGTGTATTGCGAGATGCGCAGGTAATTCGGAAGTAGGTTTAATATCCGGTAACAATACCGGAACAGATTTTCCGGATTTTCGCTGATAATCTGAAAACTTTATTACTCTGTAACTTAAACCGTTGTTCAGTATATTTACAATCAGTGATAGATTTACAGTGTCTTTTGAAAGGTCCCTCATTCTCACGCCGGCGCCTGTTACCCATATATATGCTCCCTTCAGGGAATTCAGTTTTTTATTTAATTTGAATACCGGAAGTGATTTAACATCTATGCGGTCACTGTCAATAATATCCGACATATTAAATGAAATGTTGCCAGCATTACCCTCAGCCCAGCCCCTTTGCCACAAATAACCGGAAATTTCTGAAATATCCTGCAGATAATTATTTAAATCCATAGAGCTACAATATTTTTAATTAATATCAGCAATAAAATTTTTACATAAAAGCTAAATTTGCCGATTTTAATTGTAAAATTCTATTCTGTTCGGATTAAAATTCGAGAGAAGAACATACAACTCGCCGGGTCTTTGTTTTTGCAAATTAATAATGAATGGCAATATAAACTTTAGGATTCAATTTTAGAATATTTTAAGGTAATTTTTTAAATTACTGTATAAGAAACATAAGAGTAATATAAAAACATACGAAGTGATAATTCTCAGAAACATAATCGTTGCTGTATTTCTGTTAAAAGCTGTTAGTATTGCGCAATCTCAAAATATGGCTAAACAGGTCCGGGGAACATTTATAAACTTTGTATATCAGGACGAGCGCAATAAATACATGAACCCTGAAGGAGTTGATGCCACATCGCCTAAACTCTGGCGGCTGAAAGTAAAAGAGCTCTCGGAAATGGGAGTGGAATATATTATTCTTCTGTACGTAGCAATTGAAGGTATATCTTTCTATCCGTCCGACTTCCTGTTACCGGCTTACCCTTTATACAGAGAAAGCCCTGTTGAGGCAATCATGAACGCCGCAGACGAGAATAATATGAAGGTATTCATGAGTACAGGCTGGGCAAAAAACCAGGACGACAATCCGGGATTGCCGCAGACACGGGCAATTCAGAAAAAAATAATGCACGAAACCGCCAAATTATATTCAAAACATAAATCATTTTATGGCTGGTATCTGCCATGTGAAGGCGTTGTCGGTCCGTTCCTATCGCAATATGCAGTTGATGCGGCAAACGAATTAACAACCGAAGCGAAAACCCTTACGCCGGATGCAAAGGTTCTGATTTCTCCTTACGGCTTACGCCTTGCAAAATTTGATGACGGTGTATTTGCCGAACAAATTGCGAAATTAAGAGTGGATATAATTGCATATCAGGATGAAATAGGATGTGTTACTGAACCTGCGCCAATGTCTCACATGAAAGAGAATTTTTCGCATCTGAGGGAAGTACACAATAAAACAGGTATTTCATTCTGGGCTAACTGTGAATCTTTTACGTGGGAAAAAGGATTAAATGTCCGTCCTTCGGCTTTAATTCCTGCACCCTTTCCGCGTTATTTATCTCAAATTACAGGGGTTTCAAAAGCCGGAGTTGACGAAATAATCAGTTTTGCAGTATGCGGAATATTTGACAAACCAGACTCTGAAATTCCGATAGGCCATCCGTTATATGCAGGTAAAGCATATCATGACTATATGGACTGGAAAAACGGTATCGGAAAATGGAAGTTATTAGAAGCATCATTTTGGGGAGACTTAAAGCATGATGCAATATACAAATCAGTATCTTTTGCTTATCAGCCGGCACCTGCTTATTCCGGCGGAAACCTGACTGACGGTAAACTCGGGGCAGAAAATTATACTGATAAAAAATGGCTGGGTTTTGAAAAAAAGGATTTTATTGCAACTGTTGACCTTGGCAGGAAGCAGGCTATTAAAAATATTGCAGTACGTTTTCTGGCATACAGATTAGTGGATATTTATCTGCCAAAAAGTGTTGAGTTTTCTGTTTCGGATAACGGGATAAATTTTACGACTGTAAATACCGTTCAAATGGACCAATACCTGCATGACAAGTATGATTGCTGGATAGATATGGCAGTAACCGATAACTTAAACGAAAATGCAAGATTCATAAGAATAAATGCCGTAAATGATATAGGGCACTGGATTTTCACAGATGAGATTTTAGTTAATCCTGAATATTGATGACCAAAAGAGGATAAACCATAACCGGCTATCCTCTTTTTGTTTAAATAAGTTACTCAAGCTGACCGTTTATTTGTTTGTACTGACCCGGGTTTAAGCTTTGCCCGGCACTCATTCATACTTCACATTATTCAAAAAACAAGATTTATCAGCGGAATGGATATCAGTGCAAGTATTATGTGCGAATACGAGATTACCGATGCTGTGTCCGGCGCACAGTCGTACCTTACTGCGAAAACCGGACCGAGAATTGCTGCAGGCATTGAACTTATGAAGATTAAAATTTTTCTGTGAATATCGCTGACACCAAAAAGAGATGCCTGAACAGATGTGATAAACGGCTGGAATCCCATTTCAAGTACAGCAGAAAATAATATTAAAAGTATTACGCCTTTGAACGATTTTGGTTTTAAGTATATTCCCAGAACAACGCAGGACAGAAGCCCAATGCCGTTTCCGAGAGTCTGAGCAAGGGATTTCATGGTATTCATTACATGGATACCCGGATCAATTTTGAAAACAGAAAAGATAAGACCTAAAATTAAAGCAAAGAATACGGGCGATTTGAGGTATGGCAATAATATCTGAAAAAACTTTATATCCCCTTTTCTTTCATTTCCGAACCACATAGCAACGAGCGGACAAAAGATGAAGAGCGGCAAGCCGACTCCGATTTCGCTTATCAAAACAGCATCAATCATTGCCTCGGGATTGTTGGGAAAAACCATTTGAATTAACGGATAACCTAACAGAGCGGAAGAACCAAAACTTGAGGCTATCATGAATGCTCCGATTTTACCGCGGTCAGACGTTAATATCCTTGCAATTAAGTAAGATATAAATATTGTAATAATACCGGATAACAGCATTATTAAAATTAATATAAACTGACCCGAAGATATCCGGTGTGTTGCAAGCTGCATGAATATCATCGCCGGTAAAACGATTTCAACAAGTAATTTAGAAAAACTTTTCCCTTCAGCCTCAACGAAAAAATTTTTTGTTTTGAGGTAATAAATAATACTTACTAAAATGGCAAACGATATGACACATTCAAACATTTGTAATTGTACATCCATAATTTTTGGTTAATTTTAATAAACAAATATGTTGTGTTGATAATATTTTTGGTCTTCTCCGAACCGAGCGACTGAAAAGACACAAAATACTGTAATTATATTTCAGGTATCATACAAGAAAATATTTTAATCTTCAGATATTCCTCATCCTGTAATCCATAAGCTCTTCGTTAAATTACTCTAATTTTATTAATAAAAGCAAGTCTCTATTATATATAAATATCATTTTCGAAAATTATTTGTGTAATTTTGTCCCTCATTTTTAATTATCAGATTAATTACATTTTAATTTATATATAGAATGAGGATTTTTATAATCTATACATACAATAGAAATGGAATCAATAAAAGAGATATATAAAATTGGATATGGTCCCTCCAGCAGTCACACAATGGGTCCGCGTAAAGCCGCTGAACAGTTCAAAGAAAAGACGTTGAATGCTGTTTCATACCGGGTTACGCTTTACGGCAGTCTGGCGGCAACAGGTAAAGGACACTTAACCGATAAGGCAATCACAGAGGCATTAGAACCAGCGAAGGTGGAAATAGTCTGGGAGCCAACAAAGTATCTGACATTCCATCCGAATGCAATGAAGTTTGAGGCGCTTGATACTAAAGGAAAAACTTTTCAGGAAAGAACAGTTTACAGTGTCGGCGGTGGAAAAATTACAGACGGAAGTTTAGAAAATGAAGCAAAGAAGATTTACGATTTAACTTTAATGTCTGACATTCTCGACTGGACGAAAAGAACGGGGCATTCATACTGGGAATACGTTGAAATGGCAGAAGGATCCGAAATATTTAACTACATGGATAAAGTCTGGGATACTATGCAGAAAGTTATTGTACGGGGATTAGAAGCAGAAGGGGTTTTACCGGGAGGTTTACATTTAGCAAGAAAGGCGGCAAGTTATTACATTAAATCAAAAAGCTTCAGTGGTTCATTAAAGAAAAAGACACTCACATTTTCTTATGCGCTTGCTGTTTCGGAAGAAAATGCCGCAGGCGGTGAAGTTGTTACTGCGCCAACCTGCGGTTCGGCGGGAGTTGTGCCCGCAGTACTTTACAGGTTAAAAGAAAGTTTAGATTTTTCGGATAAGAAAATTACGAGAGCTTTAATGACTGCCGGACTTTTTGGAAATATTGTAAAGGAAAATGCATCCATATCGGGAGCGGAAGTAGGATGTCAGGGTGAAGTCGGAACTGCCTGTGCTATGGCGGCAGCTGCGGCGGCACAGTTACTTGGCGGAACACCGCAACAGATTGAATATGCGGCAGAGATGGGAATAGAACATCACCTTGGATTGACCTGCGACCCGATAGGCGGATTAGTACAGGCACCTTGTATTGAACGAAATGCATTTGCGGCTGAAAAAGCACTGGACACCGCGACCTATGCATTGTTGAGCGACGGCAGACATTTAGTAAGTTTCGATAAGATTGTAAAAACCATGAATCAAACGGGTCACGACCTGCCAAGCATATATAAAGAAACCTCCGAAGGCGGCATGGCTTTAATTCAATTTTAAATTTTATTTGTAATGTCTATATATATGTTTACTTTGCAAATAATATTTTAATGAGGCGTAAATACTTAGCAGGGTCGCAACTCCCCGCTTCACCTGATTAGAATTCAATCCGTTATTTGTTTGTACGGACCCGAGTTTAAGCTTTACTTGAGACTCATTTCAGCATTATCATTTTGATAATGTTATTATAAGAACCGGCTTTTAATCTTGCAAAATAAACACCGCTTGAAAGTTTAGAACCGTCGAATGCCGCTGTATAAGTTCCGGGTTTCAGAGTTTCATTTACAAGCGTTGCAACTTCTTTTCCGGTAATATCAAAGATTTTTAAAGACGAAAAACTGACAACTGATAACTGAAAACGAATAACGGTTGAAGGGTTAAACGGATTCGGATAGTTTTGTGACAATGAATACTTTGCCGGTGTTTCCGTACTGACGTTTTGAATACCTATAATTATTTCCGAAAGCAAGCGTTTCCAGCCCGATTGCCCGCTTGTACCGGCAATAATGTAATTATTTGAAATCAATAATGACAATACATACGGAGTATTGGGAAATCCCTGATTTTTTTGAATCCAGTTGTTCCCGTTATTTGTTGAAAGATAAATTCCATTGCTTGTACCCGCAAAAATATTATTTCCGCTTGAAACGAGAGAATATGCAATAACATTATTCAGGGATGTCTGCGTCCACGAGGCACCATTATTAGTGGAAATATAAACACCGTAATTATTAGTTCCCGCAAAAATATTACTTCCGTTTACTAAAATAGAATTTATATCTCTGTTATTCAAAGGCGTTTGTATCCAGTTGTTTCCATTATTCGTTGACACATAGATACCATAAGCGCCTGTACCCGCATACACAGCACTTCCGTTAATCGCAAGTGAAGTAATATAACGGTTATTTAAAGTTGTTTGAGTCCACGTAGTTCCATTATTTGAAGAATAATACACCCCAAAGTATGCTGTTCCCGCATAAACATTATTTCCGGTTACAACTAAAGATAGCACTCTATTCGCCGTCAAAGAAGATTGTGTCCAGTCAATTCCATAGTTCGTCGAGATATAAACACCATTATTATACGTTCCGGAAAACGCATAACTTCCATTTACTGCAAGACTGCGTATATATTCTATGTTTAAGGATGTCTGAGCCCAGTTACTCCCATTATCTGTTGAGTATAAAATACCATCTGCATAGTAATTATTATAAGTCCCTGCAAGAAAATTATTAGTATTTGCCGCAAGAGCATATATACTCAGATACTTTAATGCAGACTTTACCCAGGTGTTTCCATTATTGGTTGATAAATAAATCCCCCTGCCCATTGTCCCCGCAAAAATATTATTTCCGCTTACGACAAAAGCACTTGTCCAGACATTATTTAAACTTGTTTGTGTCCACGTATTCCCATTATTAGTTGAAACAAAAACTCCGCTTGTATAAGTACCTGCAAATATGTTATTACCGCTTACGAAAAGGGCACGAACAGATAGATTATTCAAAGATGTTTCCGTCCACGTATTTCCATTGTTAGTAGAAATATACACTCCATGGTTATTGCCTGTTCCGGCAAAAACATTATTTCCGCTGACAGCAAGAGCAAAAACCTGTAAGCCCAAAGGTTTCGGCGTCCATGTAGCTCCGTTATCGGCAGAAGAATAAACTCCATCTGCACCATCAATACCCGCAAAAATAATATTACCATTTGCAGTAAACGACAAAATAGTTTGAGTAGTTAAACCGCCTTGTATCCATGTAGTCCCGTTATTTGAAGAAATATACACTCCGCTTTGATATGTTCCTGCAAAAATATAATTATTAAGAACAAAAAGGGAATTTACTGTTTTATTATTCAAAGAAGTCTGCGTCCACGTAGTTCCATTATTGCTTGAAACAGATACACCCGTTCCCAAAGTCCCCACAAAAAGATTATTTCCGCTTACCGCAAGGCAATAGGCATTATTAGTATAACTTGTTTGTGTCCAACTCGCACCGTTATTCGTTGAGAGCTCGACACCATTAACCCCCGCAAAAATATTATTTCCATTGATGGCAAGGGATAAAACAATCCCTCCGTAAAGACCATCACACTGCACCCACTGGCACATACAATTTTCAATGTTCAATGTACAATTTACAATTAGAACAAAAGCAAATGTGTAAATTAATTTTTTCATTTTGATTTTTATTTAGTTATATTTTAAAATACACGTAAACTGTTTTGCGTGTAACGAGTTTATTTTCGGATGATCGCTTTGAATGGATGTCAGATATAGTAATAGGAAGTGCTGAGACGTGCTTTCTCAGACTTGCCGTAATTACCCATATTAAATTTTTCATATTAACAGTAACCAATTATTAATTCAGACAATAATTATCTGTCCCTCCCTCTGTTAATAATAGTAAGCTATCGGGAATCTAACAAATATAAATGGATTAAAAAGTATCTTTATTTTTATTTATTATTTGGCGCATTGCGTCATAAAAAAGTAATCATACAGAGAAAGTCAAAAGTTAGTTCCCTGAATTACTATAGGACATCCTGTCAAAAGAAACGCAAATCAATCTTTATATTTAATCCCGATTACTAACCCGGTATTGTATTCTGTATCAATCTTAGTAATATTTGTAAATCCTGCGCTTCTCAGCCAATTATTCACTTCGTATTCTGTGTAGGTGTCACCAGCCGAAGTACCAACGAGCATATTCAAAGCAAATAAAGCTCCTGTCGTTGGTTGTGTGCGGTCTTCACTCATAATATAATCTGATATGACTAATTGTCCTTTTAAATTCAGAGCTTTAAAGGATTTTCCTATCAGGAGTTTATTCTGTTCCGGGGTGTTCATGTGTATTATTGCCGAAAGAAAAACCAAATCATATCCACATCCAAAATCATCTTTCAGAAAATCCCCTTTGACCGTATTTACGCTGTCTTTATAGCCTTCCTGCCGGATATATCTTTGAGTTATTGGTATTACATTAGGTAAATCGAAAACAGTTGCTTTTAATGCAGGCTTATTATCAACTAAAGCAAAAGAATATAAGCCAGACCCTCCTCCGATGTCTAAAATCTTATTTACATTGCTTAAGTTAATAAGTTTCACAGTATCCGAAGCTTGTTTTTTTCCTCTTGAATGCATTGCAGCTATAAACGATTCAAGCCATTCGCTTTCCCTTTCGTTAACAGGTTTTTTCATAGTTACAGTGGTTCCCTTCTTAACGGCTTCGGTCATTGTGCTCCAGTTGTTCCAAAGATTAACATTATGCATTAATCCGCTCATATATGTATTTTTGCCTTCAACGAGATATTTCAGGGAAAACTCTGTATTTGAAAATAATCCTTCGGATTTATCAAGAAGTTTGATTGATACAAGCGCATTCATTAAGCGGTCAGTTGCGCGAACATCAGCATTAATTATTTGCGCAACTTCGGCGGCGGTCTTTTTTCTTTCGCTGATTACCGAAAATATCTTCAACTCATAAGCAGTAAGAATCACCCGACTGATGCGAAATGCGTTTACTTTTTCTGCAAATTCTTCTGTAGTTATTTGTTTATTCATTTTATTCCTCTGATATTTTTATGTAAAAATTGTTGAAATCCAGTGCAAAATCCGCCGTTCCCCTATTATTTCTTTGAAAACGCAGTATTGCAGGAGTCTATCTCTTTTACGAGATTAACGAAATACTTGGGAACTACCGTAAAATGATCATCTCCCTTGTAGATGTACAAACGTGTTTTTGCATTATTTTCGGTCAGAAATTTATAAGCTGTCTTCGAATTAAAATCGGGCACAATGCCATCCTTGTCACCGGTATGCAGATAAACTGGAGTTTCCGGGATCCAGTTGCAGCAAATATTATCACTGCTGAACAACTTCCTGACAGGTAAATATTTCTGTGGTATGCTGTCATCGGGAAAATTGAAATTCAAAGCCTTCAGGAAATCAGGTTGAAAAATTTCTTTTGGTTTATTTGACGGGGTGACAATCGCTTCGGTCTGGCTGCCCACCGGGTACTTCCAGATGGAAAGGCCTGAAATATCAACTTCAGAGAACTTCAGGTAAGAATAAAGTGTCCAGTTATAAATTTCGGCTTCATCACATTCCTCTTGCATGGAAAGATAGGTGGTCAGGTCAGTCATGGTATAGGCTCCGGCAAGTAATGAAATGGCGCCCGGAACAATTAATTTGTTATAGTCTTGTTCTATTAATTTCAAAACGTGATAGGCGGTCCCTGCTCCTTCGCTCCATCCGGTGAGATACACCTCTTTTGTTGTTTCAATTCCCATCTTTTGAGCAAAACTTCTGGCTGCAAAGATCATGTCAATTGAACTCTCTGCCAGTTCGGAGCCGACATTGTAAGGATGTTCAAGATATCTGGAAATGGAATATCCGGCATAATCGGGCATGGAGACGAAATAACCGTATGAAGCCGGTAAAATTCCAAGAGCCCTTACCTGATCAAATGCTCCTTTATTGTACTCTGTCTCAAATTTGAACAGGGAAGGGGCATCCGTTGCGCCCATGCCCATCTCGTATGGAAAGGGCATGAGTGTGCCATGATGGTACTGGTAGAATATCAATGTGTCCTTACTTTTAGGATAGGCAATCAGTCCTGAAAGCACGACTTTCTGTTTCTTATTGTAAACAGAACCATAATAAATCCGATACACTTCAATATCATTTCGCGCATATTGATCAGTCTCGTGGTTGGGATTCAAAAGTTTTACATTTTCTGCCGTGATAGTTTCCACTTTCTCATAGCCCATTAATTTTCCTCTGGCAATAGAATCAGGATGAAACGACGGATACTCAATGCTGATTTTGTATTCCGTTTTATATTTAACGATTGCAAGCTTGAGTGAATAGCAAGAGGTTATTGCTATGGAAATGACCAGTACAAGGATGGCATTGATTTTTTTCATAATTATAAATTAATATAAGCCGACTCTGCTTTGTGGGTCGAGACCTTTTAGCTTTTCTTATTCCGTGCGTATTTTTTACACGGAATAAGAAATGTGGCTTTTTACGCCCCACGCTACACGGCTACAGAGTTTCACCGCGATTAGGACTTAGCCCTGTCTGCCTGTCTACGCCAGGTAGACTACAGGCAGAGGGGTCGCAACTCCCCGCTTCACCTAATTAAAATTCAATCCGTTACTTGTTTGTACAGACCCGAATTTAAGCTTTGCTTGGCACTTATCTAATCAACAGCATTTTTTTTGTCTCCGTGAAATTACCGGAGGTTATTTTATAGAAATAAGCGCCCGAGGATAATATGGCACCGTCGAAATCAGCCGTGTAAGAACCGGATGTCAATACCTGATTTACAATCTCAGCCATTTCTCTTCCTGCGATGTCATATACCTTTATCGTTACAAGACCGCTTTTCGGAATCGCGAAGTTAATCTTTGTCGTCGGATTGAACGGATTCGGATAATTCTGACCTAAAAAATATTTTGCAGGGACTTCGGTTTCGTTATTACGAATCTTTGTCGCGAAGAGCCTGTTCATGTAAAGTTTTTTTGATGATCCTGTTATTCCGACCCAGATTGGAGCTAAATCTCCGGAAACATTTAAATATTCGATAATCGAAGGTTTGTAATTAATCAGCGACCAACCAGGAGGATTCTGGCTTATCTGTGTCGGAGCGAGGAATGTCGAAGGAGTTGTGTTTGAGGCACTGCAATACATCAGTTTATCCGTAATGTTTGTCGGAGGTCCTGCCTGCAGACTGTCTGAATAATAAATCACGTCAACGCCTGAATTCCAGTGCTTTGCGTCGAACCAGTATTCATCCCTGCCGGGTACTGAATTTACTGTAAATGCCGTCCCGAACGCAACACCGTTATTTGTACTTACCATACAGTTTAAATCTATGTTTCCCGTTGTTCCTGTCGTAAAAAACAGCCATGCATTGCTTCCGTTGAGTACGGGCTTGAATTCCATTCTAGTTACACCCGCCGCTAAGGGAGTCGCAAATGCCCCTACGAGAGTAAGCGTTCCCGGAGCCGATTCCCTGTAACGGACCGTTCTGATAGCCGATGTAGCAGTATCCGGTTGTATGAGAACACCGTGATACGCTATTAGCAGTGTGTCGCCCATGCCGGATTTATACCATTTCGGTGATGCACCGGTTGAACTGAGAAATACCGCACCTGCCCATACTGCGCCTCCGTTAGATGAACCGTACAATCTTATATCGTTGTTCGTATTTAAATCAACTATCAGGTAAAGTGACCCTGTTGATGATGCTTCGGCGTCGAAATCCCTGATGTTTACATAAGCCGTGAATGGCTGCATATTATTATTAATAATATTCCAGCTGTAAACAGTCGTTCCGTATAAGAAAAAACAATAAACAGAGTCTAATCCGCTCCTTACCATTTTTACCTTTGGGACGATTGTCGCCGGGGATATTGAATTTAATATCACCCAGTTGGTTCCGTTGTTAGAAGATGCATATAATACAATACACTTCCCGGCTATTGCGTTCGTGTCAGGGACGGCAACATATAGCATATTCGTAGAGGCTCTGTAAATGCCTCCCGGCATGCCAAGCGGCTCTGTGTTGGAAACAACGAGGTTCAGTCCCCAGTCGGGCGCGCCGTTTACCGGTATTGGCGGGTCGTAAGATTGAACGCTTAAATTCTGTGAAAAGACGCCCGTTGCTGAAAGCAATAAAACGATTAAAACTAATGTAAAATTTTTCATTATTTCTCCTTTGCAATTAAATTAATACGAATACCCTAATGTATTAATAAAGAATCTTAAAATCAAATATAAAAAAAATTGACGCGCATTACCGCATTACGTCATAAATGATCTAACCGTATGTCGGTAAATTTTCATAAAAAACGTAAACAAATAATCAGTATTTATTGAATGAGTAAATACTTTCTATTTTTTTTCTGCTTTTAACACGTTGCTCATTTTCAGTATAGCCTAAAGTAACAAGCAATGGGACACGTTTAACGGATGGAATTTGCAGTATTTTTCTTATCTCACGTTCGTTAAACCAGCCGACAATACAACTTCCCAAACCCAAATCGGTGGCTTGAAGGCAGATGTTTTCCACTGCAATACCCAAATCAATCTGAGTATAATCTTTCCTTTTAATTCTGGAACCAATAGCCGAAGCAACATTAGCACTTTCCAATACTACGGCAATAATGACCGGTGCCTGAGCCACGAATTTATTCATACCCATGCTATTTGCAGCCTCAGCCATTTTTTTTATAAGGGCAGGTTCGTCCACAACAACAAACTTCCAGGCCTGAGCATTACAAGCCGATGGTGCTAAATGTGCGGCTTCTATGCACTGCATAATCTTTTCTTTTTCAACCGTATCGGGTTTGTACTCGCGATTACTCTGCCTCTTTTCGATAATCTCTTTAATATTCATTGTGCAATCTTATTAAATTACTAATTTTCCGCTTTATATTTTAGCTTTTTTGCAAATATTTTATTCCCAGCGTTTTGAATCCGCGGAATACGATTTGTGGCTTATTACACCCTCATTTAAATCAATTAATCCCTGACGCAGCGAACAGACAACCCATCCTTCTCATAGTTGCCGCCGTCGCGTCCCACATCCGAACGGTTGTAACGCAGATTGCGGTTCCATTTGGTGCCGTTAACGTCCTCCGATGCAGACCAGAAGAAACAGAACTTACCAATGAAGTCGAAACGTCCATTGCTGCCCCGACCGCCTCCGGGAAGCCCTGTAAAGCCGCTTTCGTTTGTAGCTTCTGTATTTGGACTTTGCCATAATGTTGTGGCTTTCAGTTTACCACCGACTGCTCCGCCCAAAAAATCAGTAAGTATTGTCCACTCTGTATCGCTCGGAATGTGCCATCCTTCAGGTGCTAATCCGCGAGAGTCGTTTACTGCGAACCAGTTGTAGAGTTTACCGTAAGTTTTTCCGTTTGCGGAGTCATTATTGTAATAACACCATGCACCTGTTGTTAAGTTTAACCATTCCTTTTTGTTTTGCACTTGTGGTATCAAGTCGCCGTTGCGATAGTGTTCGACATTCAGGTTTTCGGATGTCCATTCCTGTGTGCCGATTGTTACGGTTTTATATACATTGCCGTCTTTATCGGTTACCTGTGCTTCAGATTTGATGAAACCAAAAGCGGATAGCATTACAACCGATAAGATTGCAAGCAAGACTTTGTTCGTTTTTTTCATTTTGTGTGAAGTTCAGTGGCACCTCCGAAAACTACTTTTTGATGCCGTTATTAAAAAAGGAATTTACAACATAATTGGAAAACATTCAATACAGCGATTTGACCAAATTCAACCGACTTTTATCCGGTTCAATAAAGATTAGCTCCTTAATATCAGTATATTACAAGGCAAGCCGTAGTTATAACATTATACGTGCTCTACTGCTTTTCGAAGTAGCGCACACGTTCGCAAGCGGGCTAAAAAGCTCGAAGGAAAAATCTTTCAGAATTCACTTATTTTGCCAACAACATTTTATTTGTGCTCTTAAAATTATCTGCTTGTAAAGTATAAAAATAAACACCGCATGGTATTTGGTTATTTGTACACTGGTTAATAGAAAATGGAATTTCGTATGTACCTGCCTGCAATTTTTCATTGACCAACACCGAAATTTCTTTTCCCAGAACATCATAAACTTTTAATGTTACAAACCCGGATTCTTTAAATTGAAATTTAATCTTTGTAGATGGGTTAAATGGATTTGGATAGTTTTGAAATAATTTGTATTTGACAGGAATTTGTTCGTTAATTTTTCTTATCGAAGTAAACTCACTTTTTAGTCTTTTGAAAATACCCGAATACGTTCCCGCATAAATATAATTTTTATATGAGGTCACAGTATAACAGGTAAGTTGTGTTAACCCTTCATTTGCCGAATATCACATTGTTCCCGAAGAAGGTAAATAATAAATACCTCCGCCGTTATAAACAGCAGCATATATTTTTTCATTCTCACAAAAAACAGTTCTGACAGCTTTATTTCCTGGTAGTCCTGAATT
>JAPLFI010000262.1 GCA_026390755.1 Ignavibacteriota bacterium | reverse complement strand
GAGTTTTTCTTTATATGTAGTTACGACAGACACACTGTCAATTACCGCATCAACTGCAACGCCGGCTAAAAACTGCTGTTCTATTAGCGGAATGCCGAGTTTATCGTACATTTCCTTAATCTTCGGGTCAAGTTCATCAAGAGATTCCATCTTCTTAGTTTGTTTCGGAGCGGCGTAATAAATAATATCCTGATAATTTATTTTCGGATATTTTACGTTAGCCCATGCCGGCTCTTTCATATTGAGCCAGTGATTATATGCCTTCAGCCTCCGGTTGAGCATGAACTCCGCTTCTTCTTTCTTCCCGGAAATAAACTTTACGACATCCTCGCTCAGACCGGTTGTCATCGTTTCCATTTCTATATCGGTCGTAAAACCCCACTTATAGTCACTGTCAATGTTCTCGTGAATTATATCTTCGCCCATATAATTATCATATATTTATATTAAAACTAATCCTGAAATAAATGACCCGGAGGGTACCCCAGGACAAGCTTAAATCAGCTATTTTCCATAAACACGACTAAATTAGTCGTATTTAGATTTAAAAAAAAGTCACAGAAATTGCGACATAATAACAAAAACTCAAAAATCACACAAAAAGTTCAATAAATCTGCATAATAAACACTCTGTTTTCCGTTGTTAATTCTTCTGAATCGTTGTATTTTTATGAATAATTATTAAAATACCAATGAAATCAAAAATTGTTATTGCGGTTTTTATCATTGCGGCTTTCTCTTTAGCTTTTAACGGAGAAGGTATGAATAACGATAAAAATCCTTATGAGAAATATTCTGAAGTAAAAGTATTTCTTAACTCTCCCGATGACCTTTTAACGCTTGCTAAATCAGGCATTGATATTGAGCATTATACGGGCAGTATTGAAAAAGGAATAACGTTGACTTTAAATCAGGTGGAGCTTACCGGAGTGAAATCTCTGGGCTTCCGCTGTGAAGTTACAATACCCGATATGGATGTATATTATGCAAACCGACCTCTCGCATCTCAGATTGATTTACAAAACGCACATAATATCATGCATTCGGATAATGTAAACAGTTTTGGCTACGGCAGTATGGGCGGATTTTATACCTACGACGAAGTTGTTCAGAAACTCGATTCGATGAGACTTCAGTTCCCGAATTTAATATCCTCTAAATTGAACCGCGGTGTTACAGCAAACGGGAAAGTTATCTGGGCAGTTAAAATTTCAGATAATCCGGACATTGACGAATCCGCAACCGAGACCGTTATTTATTTCGACGCGCTTCATCACGCCCGCGAACCGCAGGGAATGGCTTGTCTTATGTATTATATGTACTGGCTTCTTGAAAATTACGGAACGAATGCCGAAGCGACCTATCTTGTAAATAACCGCGAAATATATTTTATACCCGTTGTCAATGCCGACGGATACTTATATAATCAGTCAACAAATCCAAGCGGCGGCGGAAGCTGGCGTAAAAACCGCAGGAATAACACCGGCTCTTACGGAGTTGATTTGAACAGGAATTATTCATACATGTGGGGATACGATAATTTAGGTTCCAGCAATGTTCCTTCTTCAGATACATACCGAGGACCGTCTGCGGCATCCGAGCCGGAAGTTCAGGCAGTGCAGAATCTTTGCAATTTATATCATCCTGCAATTGCTTTTTCCATGCACTCCGAAGCTTCAACGACTATAAATCCTTTCGGCTATAATGACAGCGCGGCTTCTTATAATCTCTATTCCGAGTTCGCTTCTGATTTCACTCCGAAAACACAATATCTTTACGGCACAGTTTATCAGATGCTCAATTATTATTCAAACGGAACAACGCGCGACTTCCTTCATTCAATCGGAACTATTTGCTGGGTGGTTGAGGTCGGCGGCGGCAGTTTCTGGCCCGTAATCTCGCAGATTATTCCCGTCGCAAGTACGAATCTTCCGTCATTAATATATCTTACATGGACAGGCGGCAACTTTGCTAATTTTCAGAATTACAGAATTACGGGAAAAGAGTATGCCGAAAAGAATGATACTCTTCAGATTGAAGTCGGCATAAAAAACAAAGGATTAAAAAAGACTGCTAAGAATATATCCGTTAATCTGACGACCACATATCCCAATGCAGTTCCTCTTACGGCGACAGTCAGTTACGACAGTATATTGTCAAGGCAGGTAAAATACAATACATCGTCTCCGTTTAAATTCAGGCTTACAAATGCCGCGGCATACATGGATGAGATTACATTCCTTGTTACAATCTCGCAGGAAGGTGTGGTTTCGTGTGTTGATACAATCAGGACAATCGTCGGCAGGTCGAATGTTTTATTTTACGATAACGCTGAAACGGGAACAGCAAAATGGACTAAAAGCGGCACACAGACGCAATGGGATACGACTTTCTGCGATTCATACGATGGAATTAAATCGTTTGCCGATTCGAGATACGGAAATTCTAAAAACAACACGAATAATTTCTTTACGATGAAGGATACTATAAATCTCATCGGTGCCGCAAATCCCAGAATAGAATTCGCCGCTAAATGGGCAACCGAAATTACTTATGACTATGCGAGGATTCAGGTAAGTACAAATTTCGGTTCAACCTGGACGAACCTCTCCGGCAGATACACATCGCTCGCCGGCGGACAGCCTTCATATACGGGAATACAATCATGGATTAAAGATCGTGTCAGCCTTAATGCGTTTATCGGACAGAAAGTTTTTATAAGATTCAATTATTATACCGACGCAGGAACAGCAGGAGACGGATTTTATTTTGATGATTTCAGAGTTGTGAATTATACGAATACAGTAACAGGAATCAGTCAGAGCGGCTCCGAAATTCCGTTGTCATATTCTTTGTCACAGAATTTCCCGAACCCGTTTAATCCTTCGACTACTGTCAGTTTCGATGTTCCGAAAGCGGGATTCGTAAGTATAAAGATTTTTGATATAACAGGCAGGGAAGTTACAAAGCTTGTTAATAACAATTTATCAGCCGGCTCATACAAAACGAACTGGGATGCGTACGGTTTCCCGAGCGGCGTATATTATTACAGAATGGACGCGGCAGGATATACATCCGTAAAATCAATGATTCTTATAAAGTAATTATTGTTTTATACGAAGCCCGTTCATTAATAAATATAGTGGACGGGCTTTTTTTATTATCAAAAGTTTATTATTATCATACTATGGCGCCTTATATTTATTACGGAACAACTTATAACACATCGGAAATCACACCTGAAAATGTGCTTGCCGCTTATACAAAGGGTATTTTTCCAATGGGTGATGATGATGATACAATAAGCTGGTTTGACCATGAACCCCGCGCCGTGATACCCATCGGAAAATCAGAAACGGGACTGAAAATCAGCCGTTCTTTAAAACAGATTCTCAACAAGAACACTTTTATCGTAAAAACCGATACGGCATTCACAGATGTAATAAATGCATGCTCCGTTTCGCACGGAACTACGTGGATTAACGGAAAAATGATAGAGCTCTACACCGAACTTCACAAACTCGGATTCGCTCACAGCGTTGAGGCATGGCAGGACGGTAAACTCGCCGGAGGACTCTACGGCATTGCATATAAATCAGCTTTCTTCGGCGAATCAATGTTCCATAACGTGAGTAACGCTTCTAAAGTAGCCGTCGTGAAATTATACGAAACACTTTCGGCGAATAATTTTGTGCTCTTCGATATTCAGATGATGACTCCGCTTTTCAAATCACTCGGCGCGATTGAAATAAGTAAACAAAAATACCGTGAGCGGTTGAAGAAATCCATTACCATATAATTTACACACCGATTATCATCCTGAATTTTGCCCCGAACCTGAAATAATCCGGATGCTGAAACAATCCCGAAACGAGTTCGGGACAGGGAAGCATGACAAAAAATAGGGTTCAGGACAGGATTTGTTTCGGGGTCGTTTCAGGATTACACGTAACACTTCCTGAAATTATATGATATTCGGAAAGGTTATCTTTATATAGCTTTTAACT
>JAPLFI010000342.1 GCA_026390755.1 Ignavibacteriota bacterium | reverse complement strand
AATTCAGATGTCCTTAAAAATATTTAAGTGTAATCCTTACATTTAAATTGTTTTTCATAAATTTGTTGAGAGTTTATCACAAATAATAAAAAAAGTGGTTTCCTTTATTTGATTTTTTTCACATATTATAGAATTTATTTACACCTTTCATATAACGTAATTTTCACTAATAAAAAAAGTAATTATTATGGCAACATTAGACTGGATCGTGCTGATCTTATTCTTCTCAGGCCTTGTTGGGATTGTATTTTGGGTTATCAAACACAAAAAAGACAATACCATCACTGTTGCTGTTGATAATACGTTGGCCACCAATGTGAAATTTGGAAATGCATCCGGGGTTTTAGTATTGCCTATGCCGGCAAGCTATTATACGCTGGATGCTTCTAATCAAATTGTTATTAAATCAGGAGAAATGTCGGATGGAATTAATGTTCACTTAACCGATGCTTTTTTTGCTGATCCGCTTTCACTTACGAATAAGTATGTGATTCCTTTACGAATGACTGATGTAATAAATGCCGACTCAATTCTAAGTGGAAGAACATCTTTAACGAATCCAAATCCACTTATAGCATCAAATTGGGTTACAGTGCCGAAAAATTATATTCTTTTTGCTGTTAAATATATCAATGCATGGCATGGTAATTACTTACGCCGTGGGCAAGATGTTGCTGAATATGATCAGGTGGTTAGCATGTCCAGTCTTTCGTTGAGTGCCGTTAAACTCTCACTTACAACCAGGAATAAGGGAAGTTTGACTAATATTCCGTATGATCTTCAACTCAATGTTGACAATGCAGGGAAGATTACAGTTACCACTGTCGCAAATACAACACCAACATATACCGTTTCCGGTACCGGTGACTATGTAACTGATGGTGATATGTGGGGAGGTAAAAAACGAGATGTAATGCGTCTCAAATACCAAATTAATTTTGGAACAACAATTCACTCTTTTAGTGATACTATTGTTTTGCGCGATAGAGGAACTAAGTTTGAGACATTTACCCCGTTTGTTTTTTAGTCGGGTTAAATAATATGATCCAAGAAATTGAATAAGATTAAAAGCGGCTCTCCGGAGCGCGGCTTTTGGCAGGATCATTATAAGAATATATTTCGTTATTATTAAGAGGCTGTCTCAAAGTGGAGAACAGCCTCTTTTTATTTTATTGAACCCATCCGTAATAAATATTTCTCAAGGGTATCTATATATTTATTATTTTTATCATTGCCAGTTTCGGCAACGAAGGGAGGATACAAAATAGTGAACAGGATCTGATTTTACCGGGAAACTGTCATTGGAATAACCAAATGTTTACAAAGTACTTTTAATCAACTTTATCATTAATCCACAATGAAAAACAGTTTTTATTCTTTTGCAGTGTTGATGTTCCTTGTCAATGGATTAACAGGCAGTACGAAATTTCAGGGGTCTGTTTCTGCAGGGAACAAAGAAATAAACGGTACTGGCCTTATCCAGGATATTCCACCAACAACGTCACTTGTATATCCGGGAACAGATGGCAGACTGGTATATGTTGCAGATAGCCTGGGTAATAAAATCCCGGATTTCTCAAATGCAGGATATAAAGGCGGTGGGGTGCCCATCCCATATGTAGCAATAAAAGCAACTGTCTGGCCTGTT
>JAPLFI010000606.1 GCA_026390755.1 Ignavibacteriota bacterium | reverse complement strand
TAAATTAAAAGCATAATAGGTCTAAATTCCCTTTGTTTTTTTATTTTAAAACAATAATTTGTATAGGTAAGAACGAAGAACTATTGCCGCAGATTACGCAGATTATAGAACGATTTTAGAATAAAAGATAAGAACATCAATACACGATTTAAAAGATTAAAAACTGTTTTAGAATATAGAATGTCTTTTTACAATTTAAAATTTATACTTATGAAAAAATTATTACTCGTTTTAGTTTTTTTCCTGATTGGAACATCAATTTTTAACGATTCCTTCTCTCAGGCAACGAGAAAAGTTCTTTTTGAAGAAGCTACAAGCGCTTATTGCGGACCCTGCGCCGCAAGTAATCCGATTTTCGACGCCTGGCTAGTCGCAAATCCGTCGAATGCACTCGCAATAAAATATCATCCGAATTTCGGACCTGACCCGATGTATCTTGCTAACCCAACTCAGAATACCGAGCGGGTTAACTACTGCGGAATAAATGCTTTTCCGACAGTAAATGCTGACGGCGTTTTATTTGACTGCTGCTGGCCTTTTTCGGCTTCCTGCTTTACAGGTATAGTTGCGCAAAGAGTAGCAGTTACTACACCTCTCTCCATTACGGTAACCGATGCAAGAATTCCGGGTGACTCCATACGCTCAACAGTAGTGTTAAATCTGTCATCAAATTTGCCGGCAGGTAACTATTATCTGAGAGTTATGGCAATAGAAGGAAGGGTTAACTACGTTACTCCTCCCGGCTCGAACGGCGAAATGGATTTCTATCAGGTTTTCAGATGGGCTTATCCGAATACAACGGGAGTTGCGGCTCCGACTACTGCAGGGATTTATACTTTTATCTATACATATAAAAGATTATCAAACTGGGTTGATACATCCATTTATACTGCCGCTTTCGTACAGAACGATGTAAACAAGGAAGTAATAAATTCAGGCAGGGGATTTTATATACCGACAGGAATAAACGGCTTTACACCTAATGTTCCGGCGAAATTTTATTTATCGCAAAATTATCCGAATCCTTTTAATCCCGTAACAAAAATTTCATTCGGTATTCCGAAGAATGAATTAACTTCTTTAAAGATATATGATATGCTCGGTAATTTAGTTTATACTTTAGTTAACGGGAATTTACAAGCCGGCACCTATCATTATGATTTTGATGCTTCGGATATATCAAGCGGTATTTATTTTTATGTCCTGCAGTCGGGAAGTTTATACGAGTCAAAGAAATTAACTATAGTTAAGTAAAAACACCTGGTTTCACGAACTTAGAAATAGGACAAACAATCAGGAATGCATTCCTAAGATTATTGGCTGTATTATAAAAATTGGTAGATAAAACATTATCACGTCGAAGATCCCGATGTTCTTTATCGGGATCTTTAGCTGGACTCTGCCGCTCTGTTAAATGTTAAGTGTCAAATGTTAAGCGAGAAGGTTGTAAAAGATTTAACATTTATACAACCTACTAAATACATAATACTAAATACTAAATACTCTATTCAGTATTATAATACAGCCAGATTATTTTATTTATTTATTTCTTCCAGTTGTTTCTTCACGAAGCCTTTCAGGAAGCCGGATTCGGGAAATAATAACAATCCCTTGTCATAAGTCTGCTGTGCTTTTTCCTTATCGCCGCCGTCGCCGCGCTTGGCATACGCCACTGTGAGATAACCGTAAGCCATATCCTTGCCCCAATCGGGATAATATTCCTCTTTTTCAATACGCGTCTGGAATAAATCAAGACTTTTTTCGAGCTCTTTAACAGATTTTGCGGCACCTCCTCCGAAATTTTCCGGCATATAATAAGTGGAAATTCCGTTAACAAGCCAGAGGCGCGGATTATTCGGATCAAGCGTTTCCGCCTTCGTTTTCGCTTCGTTCGATACTGACATTATATCGTTCATTCTGTCCTGTTCATAAACCCAGCGGTTGAAATTCAAAGATAGTTTCAGTATCCATGCATCGGCAAAGTCATCGCGGACGAGTATGGATTTTTCAAGTAAAAGCAAAGCCGACTCTGTATATTTTTTCAGTTTCTCTTTATCCTGTTTTTCGCCTCTCATCGAAGAATAAGACATTCCGAAATCACAGAGCGCCAGATAGTAATTCACAATCCAGTCGTGTTTCTTCAGTTGAAGGATGCGTTCAAATTCACCGCGGACTTTTATAAGTGCTTTTTCGTCATAGTTGTTCATTGCCGTCTGAAGGTTCTTTTTCGCCTTCAATATCGCAT
>JAPLFI010000462.1 GCA_026390755.1 Ignavibacteriota bacterium | reverse complement strand
TCCGGAAACATATTCATTATCTCAAAATTATCCGAATCCATTCAATCCTGTTACTAAGATTAATTTCGCTTTACCGAAATCAGGATTAGTAACGTTGAAAGTGTATGACGTGCTCGGTAAAGAAATTACCACATTAGTTAACGAAGTTAAAAACGTCGGAGCATATACGGTTGATTTCAACGGCTCGAACCTTTCAAGCGGAGTATATTTCTACAAGCTTTCGTCAGGTGATTTCACTTCAATTAAGAGAATGATGCTTATCAAGTAATATTTTAGTCTAATATATTTATTAACCCGGGTTAGAAATAATCCGGGTTTTTTTTTATTGAACTGACGTCTGTTGTTCTCGGAGTTAGTTCCGGACTATCAAGCCGGAATCAACTGAAAAATTCATTGTGAATCACGTTAACAACATCCCATAAATCGTCATTAGGGATAATTATATATATTGCTACTTCAGAGGCGCCTGCCGAAGCCATTTCAACATTAACTTTCATCAGTGATACAGCGTTGAGAATTTTAGCGAATATACCCCGTCTTTTCAATAATCCTTCGCCTACTATTGCTACCAGAACCACGTTTCTGATGAAATCAACTCTTTCAATCAGTCCGCCGCCTTTGATATTATTTAGTATTCCGAAACTCGTATCGGCGTCTTTACTCTCTAATAGTATGTTAATTGTAGTCTGAGAGGTGACTGTCGCGAAAATATTTATATTTTCTTCTGATAAAGCATTTCCAATTTCTCTCATCAGCCCGGGTTTATAACCAATTCCTGTTCCGTGAATTCTTATCATGCAAATATTTTTATTATACGCGATGCTTTTTATTATATTTTCATCTATATAAGCATCGGAACTGATAATCGTACCTTTTGCTTCGGGAGTATGGATGTTTTTTATTACAATCGGAATACCGGTACCGGCAATAGGTTCAATTGTAAGCGGATGCAAAATTCTGTCGCTGAAATAGGATAATTCAGCCGCTTCATAATATGATAACCTCTCAATTACTTTTGCTTCTCTTACTAATTTCTGGTCTGCGCTGGTAAATGCTTCCGTGTCCTTCCAGATTATCAGTTCCTTTGCTTCAAAACCGTAAGCCATTACGGAAGCCGTATAATCCGAACCGTTTCTGCCGAAGGTAGTCACCTTGCCGTCCGGAGTGCTTCCGAAAAACCCGGTCATTATCGGAATAATACCGCCGTTAATAATTGTTTGTGCTGTGAATTTGAATTTACGTTTGAATTCTTCAAGGTTTACTGTTGCATTTTCATATTGTTCCGAAGAACTTTTATTTGTTACAAGTCCTATTTTATCAGTCTCGATTACTGTTGAATCAATGCCTTTATCCTCAAGAATTCCTGACATTACCACTGCGGCAATCCGCTCTCCATAACTGATAATATGCGCTCTGACGGCTTCTGTAACTTCATCCGTGTATGACACCCCGTATAACAATCTCTCGACTTTTTTAACAAGCAATGTAATGTTCCTGAATGTTTTATTCAGAACAGTATTGTTTGCAATTGATTCCTGTGCTATTTCGTAATGTTTCGCCGTTAATTCGCTGATTGTTTCGCTGACGTTTACTTCCTTTTCCTTTGATCTAATTATCCCGTCAATTAATAAATCTGTTATTCCCTCGGCGGCTGATATTACCACTATAGGAAAACATTTCTCGGACATAATAATTTCAACGGTTTTTAAAATATTCTCCGAATTTCGCAGGCATTCACCGCCGAATTTAAGTACTTTTATACAAATTTTTTTATCCATAATCAGTTAATTTAATCACATAACATTTAATAACTTAATCGCTTAACACTTATTCGAATGATATGAATAACTATTTTTTTAATGAAAATTTCCTGAAACTCTCTATATTGTATTGTGTTATATTAATGTTTATCCTCGACGAATTATCATAAGTTGAGATTTTAAGATTGTTAAGCATTGTCGCTGTGGCGGTATCTATTGTCCAGTTTTCACTTTTAATTGCCGATGATAGTTTAGCGAGCGCAATCATGCCGTTGAACAGATTTGAAAAATACAATGCGGATTCATCGTCTTTGCATTCAAATTGTATAATTATATCGAGCCCGGTTTTCATTCTGCCGGAAAGAGAAAAAGAGTTCACCCTATACTGAATTCTATTTGCAAGAATATTCTCAGTCTTGTCCGAAAAAGTTCTTTGTGTGTCCTGCTCTGAAGAACTTATTTTGGGGTTCATCAAAGAATCCACTTTTGCGTTTTCAGGTGGTATCTCTTTCAAAAGTTTTTCTGAACCCGGGTTCATATTCAGGAAATTCTCGAAAATACCCCCTATAAATGTTTTTTCTGCTGTGACTAACCAGAAATATTCTTTGTAAGTAATGGCGTCAATAGCTTTCAGCATTTCAACGTTATTTAAAAGTCCCCCCGTGATTGTATCTCTTGCTTCTCTCATTAATTCAATTTGCTTCGGATAATTGCTTGCGCAGATAGTGAAATTGTCTTTCAGGAAAAACAATAAACCGCTTTGCAGATGTGTGAATACAATTGTTCCGTCGGGATTAACTGATTTATTGTATGAACTGTCTTTTCCGGAGAACTTATTTGTGTAATTAAAAAGTTTGTTTTTATCAAAAATGCCTTTTAGAATAATTGCGTTTTCACCCGTCCACGAATTAGCAAAGTACATTTCATCCAATCCGTCAGACATAGTTGCTCCGGTC
>JAPLFI010000123.1 GCA_026390755.1 Ignavibacteriota bacterium | reverse complement strand
ACCGGGTTCGATTGCCGTAGGCGAAGCCGCGGCACCTAAAAACGGCGGTTTGGGTATATTGAGGTCAATCATCTCTTCAACGGGGTATTGCGGATCGTAGCAAATCATTAGTACTTCGCTGAAGTCCGAAGCAATGTCGTTAATAATATTTCTGTCGGCTTTCAGCGCTATCCTGTTAATGATCCAAATAATTTCATAGCCGTCAATAATGTTTGCCGACTTTTTTGCGTTGAGATACTGAGTAACGTTACTCTGTGACTGCTCAGAAAATTTAATAAGCCTGTTTACTACAATCTCACGCCTTTCTTTTTTCGGAGTATCATAGCCGATAAAATCAAAATCGCTTAATGACAAGTGAGAAGTAAAAATAATATAAACAGGAATTTTCTCATTATCTTTTGCCGAATCCATTTTCCCTTTCAAATACTCGTGAATTTTCGGATTTGCATTTACAACTGCAAACGAAATTAAAGATAGAACAAAAACTAAAATTGTTTTTTTCATTTTTAAACTCCTTTAAGGTTTCAAATAATATAATTTTTTGTATTGATAAATTAAAACCAAAAAAGCAGTTTCTTTGTTATAAGTTGAGTAAATATTTTTAACTAAATATAAATAAAACATGAAAATTAACGCTTATGCCGCCAAACATGCAAAAGATATACTAAAACCGTTCAGTTATGATTCAAAATCGCTGAGTGAATTTGATGTACTTGTAAAAATCACTCATTGCGGAGTCTGCCATACCGACCTGCATTTTCTTGATAACGATATGGGAATAACTCCATATCCGTTCGTCCCGGGTCATGAAGTTGTGGGTACTGTAGAGGAAACCGGTAAATCGGTAAAAAATCTTAAAAAAGGTCAGCGTGTCGGAATCGGCTGGCAAATAGGAGCCTGCCTCGAATGCGAATACTGCGAAAGCGGACAGGAAAATCTGTGCGCGAATTCAAAAGCAACGTGCGTCGGCAATTACGGCGGATTCGCCGATTACATTACGGTAGATAACCGTTTTGCTTTTGCGATTCCCGAAGAAATCGAATCAGAGAACGCCGGTCCCCTGCTATGCGGAGGGATAACGGTTTATTCACCTTTCAAATTATACAATGTTAAACCGAATCATAAGGTCGGAATTATTGGAATCGGCGGTCTCGGACATTTCGCCGTTCAGTTTGCCGCATCAATGGGATGTGAAGTAACGGCATTTTCGACATCGCCCGATAAAGAAGAAGAAGCTCATAATCTCGGAGCGGATAAATTCGTTAACAGCAAAGATGCCGCGCAGATGCAGAAAACAGCGGGCAAGTTTGATTATATTATATCAACAGTTTCCGGCGATGCGGACTGGATGCCGTATTTCAATGCTCTTAAACCGAACGGCAGATTGAATTTTGCGGGTATTTCGTTAAATAATGTTTCGGTTCCGATTTCGGGGCTGGTACTCGGACAAAAGTCCCTGAGCGGAAGCGTCACAGGCGGACGCGCCATGATTCGCGAAATGCTTGAGTTCGCCGCAAGGCATGACATAAAGGCGATGACGGAAGTAATGCCGGTTTCGCAGGTGAATGCGGCAATAGATAAAGTGAGAAAAAATCAGGCGAGATACCGAATGGTTGTCAAAATGGACTAAGTTTTATAAAAATGAAACCCCTAAAGGCAGACCTTTTGGGGTTTTTATTTTTATATGAAATTGTTCTATTAACAGGAAACGCCTAAAGGCGTTTAAGAGCATGGAAAACAATTACATCATGTTTCAACCCCGGAGGGGTTTCCTGTTAATAGCAATCGATTCATTATTCTTTCCCAACCCCGGAGGGGTTGCCTTCAGGGGTTGTATGCTATTTCAATCCGAACATCACAGCCGACATTTCGGCGAACCTCACAATCGGTCCGAAATATATACCAAGGAGTAAAGTCGGGATAACGAGAATAAATAACAAAACATAACCGGCAATACCGTAATATATCTTTCCGCTGTTTTCCTCGTCAGGTTTGGAAAGAAACATATATTTCAGCACCTTTATGTAAAAGAAAAGAGAAACAACACTGTTCATCATACCGACCAGCGCCAGCCATATCATATTAGATTCTATTAAAGCCGAGAACAAATAAAACTTCCCTACAAAACCGACAGTCGCGGGAATCCCCGAAAGCGCAAACATGAATATACCCATCCCTACAGCAACGGCAGGAGCGCGGTAAGCAAAACCTTTCATATCGTTTATATCGTCTGAATTAAGCTTGTTTGATATCATAATAAGAGCATAGAAAGCGCCAAGATTCATTATCATATAAGCAACAAGATAAACAAATATAGCCGTAAGTCCCTGCTGATTAGCAACGACCAGCCCGAGCATTATGTATCCGCCCTGAGCAATGGAGGAATAGGCAAGCAGTCTCTTAAAACTCATCTGCCATACGGCGACGAAATTTCCGATTATCATCGAAGCGACAGAGAGAACAATAATAATTTCCGTCCAGCGGATTCCATCAATAATCTGCAGACTGCCGTTCAGCATTGTCGTGGATTTCAGGAAAGTCACAGAGAAAAACCTTATCAACACTGCAAATCCAGCCGCAGATGAAGTAACGGCAAGGAAACCCGTAACGGGAATCGGTGCTCCTTCGTAAACGTCGGGTGTCCAGAAATGAAAAGGCACAGATGAAATCTTATATCCAAATCCCGCGAGAATCATGACCATTACGATTACAAGCATAGGATTTGTCCCGCCCATTTTGCTCAAAATACTGCTAATTTCAAATATATTCATAGAGCCGGTATATCCGTACAAAAGTGACATAGCGTAAATCATAATTCCCGAAGATGCGGCTCCGTAAATAACATATTTCATAGCGGCTTCCGATGACCTCTTGCTTTTTTTCATATATCCTGCAAGCACGTAGGAAGTAATACTCACGGTTTCAAGAGCGAGGTACATCATCAGCATATTAACTGAAGACGCCATCAGATTTGCTCCGAGCGTCAGCGATATCATAAGATACACATGTTCGTTTGTATGTGTTGAATCCTTAATCTCTTTCGAAGCAAGCGAAAACAGTATTATGAATACGGTTGACACTATGAAAAGAAGTTTAAAAAACACAGAGTAAGGATCTATAACAACCATTCCAAAAAATACACTTTCTTTAACTCCGAACTGCCCGATAACGAACCATCCGCTCACAAAAAGTCCCGCTATACCTATAACCGCTACGACGGCAGATTTCTTCCGAACGATGAGGTCAGCCAGCAGGCAGACCAGTATCGTTACGATTAAAACGCATTCCGGAATGAAGTTCTTTAAGCTTATTATTGTCTGTTCCAACACTTGGTTAATTTTTTAATTTACTAATTTATTCCCCAGAGAAATTTCACGAGATGATTAACGGATGTAGTCATTAAATTCAGCACGTATGACGGAAATATCCCGAGAAAAATAATTATAATGAGCAGCGGAACTGTACTAATCAGTTCACGTACGCTGATATCCGTCAGTCCGCTCCATTTATCCGGAAGAGTTCCGAAGAATATTCTTTGCACCGTCCAGAGAATATAAGCCGCATTCAGGACAATTCCGAGCATTGATATAATAGTTATGATTCTGATAGTATCGTTCTGGAATCCGCCTAGGAATACAAATGCTTCGCTGATAAATGCGCTGAGCCCCGGTAAGCCAATTGATGCAAACATTGCAACCATCAAAACCGCAAAATACTTCGGCATTTTATTTGCGAGACCTCCAAAGTCGTTAAGGCCTCTTGTATGAGCCCTGTCATAAATTACGCCGACTGAAAGGAAGAGAACAGCTGTGATGGTACCGTGATTAAACATCTGGAATATTGCGCCGGTAATTCCGATTGCCGTACCCGAAGCTATACCCAGCAGAACGTATCCCATGTGAGAAATCGATGAATACGCAATAAGTTTCTTGAAATCTTTCTGAGCCATAGCGCACAGGGCGCCGTAAATAATATTAATCGCCGCGAGCACAGCCAGCGGATACATGAAATATTTTGCGCCGTCGGGGAACATCGGATAAGAAAATCTCAGTAAACCGTACGTGCCCATTTTAAGAAGAACACCGGCAAGTATAACAGAAATTGCAGTCGGAGCTTAAACGTGCGCATCGGGCAGCCATGTATGGAACGGGAACACAGGAACCTTTATAGCGAATCCGATGAACAGAGCGGCGAAACCAAGCAATCTTAAGTTAGGATTAAGAAATCCGAAAACCGAATCCGGTATAATCGCTTTCTGGTCCATCAGAGTCAGCATATTGAACGTATGAAAACCCGTCTGCGGATCTCTGGAACTGAAATACAATCCAATCATTACCAGAAGTATAAACGCACTGCCGAAAAGAGTATAAAGGAAGAACTTAATCGCCGCATATTCCCTTCTCTCTCCGCCCCATATACCTATGAGGAAGTACATTGGCAGGAGCATGATTTCCCAGAAAACAAAGAAGAGGAAGAAATCCAGCGTCACGAATGCGCCTATCATACCAGTCACAAGGAACAGATACATAATATGATATCCCCTCTCGTTCTTCTTTACGCTGAAAGAAGCAATAGCTCCGATAAGCGAAATAAGCGCGGTAAGAAGCAGCATCGGGAAAGAAATACCGTCAACTCCGAGGAAATAATCAATATGAATAGATCCATCCCACAGATATGCGGGAACATCAATCCATGTTGTCTTTTCGACAAACTGGAAGCCGTCAATCGAGTTAACGCCTGCTTTTGAAGTATCATACTTCATCAGCATAAGCACTGATAGTATCAAAAGAAAGGAAGTAAAAGCGACGGAAATATACTTCGCGAATTTTTCCGCGCTTTTAGGTATCAGCATAAGTACAATCATGCCAACCACAGGCAGGAATATCATCCACGTCAGAATTCCGATACCAAGTAGTTTAAGTTCTACCATCTCAAATAGTTATTTATTTATAAAAAACGTTAAAATATTCGTGCCGAAAGAGGGAGTCGAACCCTCACGGGATTTGAGTCCCGCTGGATTTTGAGTCCAGTGCGTCTGCCAATTCCGCCATTTCGGCTTTGAAAAAACACTCGCTTTAAAAACACAATTAAAAAATTACTTACATCCTCAAACCCCGTTAGGGGTTTCCTGTTAATAGAACCGTGTTACCTACTCCTCAAACCCCGTTAGGGGTTTCCTGTTAATAGCATTACGCTACCCTGAAAATAAAATATAAAAGCAAAATTCCGAATACCAGAAATGCAATGTACGTCTGAATTTTACCCGTCTGCAATTTCCTTATTCCGCCCGTTAAATTAACCAGCCCGTCAACAAAAATATTATCAAACAATCCGCTGTATTTCGACCAGACCTGCGTTACGAATGCAGAGCCGTTAACCATTCCGTCAACAATCTTCGCATCAAACCATGCGCTCATTCTAGAAATCAACATCGTACCCCCGATAAACGTATATTGATACAGCTCATCGAAATACCATTTATTAAGAGAAAAAGTATATAACGGTTTAAATGCATTAGCAAATTTATCCGCATCAAGTTTCTTCCAGAAATAAAACAAGAACGCAAATAATATACCGATTCCTGAAATTACTACCGACATAATCATCGCGGGATTATGTTCATGATGAACAATTTCCTTGAATTCTTCTGCGCCAAGAATATGATATATCGCTCCTTTTGTTCCCGCAAGAAGTGATTCCGGTGTTTGCACCATATTCAGAAACCATCCGCTGTTTGCCGAGAGAGGATTCAATGAATAGAATGCAAAGAAAGACAGCACGGCTAATAATATCAGAGGAAAAGTCATTGCCCATGGAGATTCGTGGCAGTGGTCAAATTTTTCCTTATGCTTTGGCTCGCCGAGGAAGGTCATAATCAACAAGCGGAACATATAGAATGCCGTCATTCCCGCGACCAGGAAAGCTATCACCGGTATTATATAATTTACACCTCCGTTAACATTCGCAAAGGCAAGCGTAGCAGAGAGAATAGCATCCTTGCTTAAAAAACCTGAAGTCAGCGGAACGCCTGAAATTGCAAGTGTTGCCATCAGGAACGTATAATACGTCACGGGCATTTTTCTCCGCAGTCCGCCCATATCGCGTATATCCTGAATATGGTGCATTCCGTAAATTACAGATCCCGCAGTTAAAAAGAGACAAGCTTTGAAAAAAGCGTGTGTTACAAGATGGAAAAATCCGAATGAATACGCTCCTATTCCTATTGCCATAATCATATATCCAAGCTGGCTGATTGTAGAATATGCCAGAACTTTCTTTATGTCATTCTGCGTCAGGGCAATTGTAGCTGAGATGAACGCCGTTATTGCTCCTATATAAGCAACAACGGTAAGGGCGTCGGGTGAGAGCATAATAAATATTCTCGCAGTCAGATAAACACCGGCCGCGACCATAGTTGCCGCGTGAATCAATGCTGATACGGGTGTAGGACCTTCCATAGCGTCGGGCAGCCACACATGCAGGGGAAACTGAGCCGATTTACCGACTGCACCGCAGAACAGAAGTATTCCCGCCGCGGTTAAAAGTCCGCCCGAAAGTTTTCCTGCTTCTACGCCGGCGAAAATATCAGTGAACGTAAAAGATCCGATTGTCAGGAAAATAATGAGAATACCGAGAAAGAACCCGACATCACCGACGCGGTTAACAATAAATGCTTTTTTTGCAGCTTCCTGCGGAGCGGGTT
>JAPLFI010000547.1 GCA_026390755.1 Ignavibacteriota bacterium | reverse complement strand
TTCGCTAATGTTGAATATACCGATATTGTCAGGAAAACAAAGCTCGATTCGCTTGATTTTATTACGAGCGGAACTATTCCTCCGAATCCGTCCGAACTTTTAGGCTCAAAGCAAATGAACGATTTTATGGAATTGGTTAAAGGTAAATATGATGTTTTAATACTCGATTCTCCTCCGTTTATTTCGGTGACCGATGCAGAAATATTGTCGAGGCTGGCGGATGGGACAATATTAGTCGTTCAGGCGAATAAAACGCCTGCTGATGCATTTTACAGAACCTGTGAGCGTCTGATTAACACAGACCCGCATAAATTCCTTGGCTCGGTTCTTAATAATTTCAGTATCAAAACGGCTTACGGATATTATTATAACTACTACTATTACTATTCAAAGCCCGAGGGGAAAGATAAACAAAAAATCAAATCAGCAATTAAAGTTAAGTAAAAGTATTGAATTTTAAATTTCTTATAAAGAAGAATGTTCAGCTTGCCAGATGCCCTAATTGCGGGACTATAGCGGCGCTCAGAAGAAGCAGGTCGCGGAATATTCTTGAAAAAATTCTTAAAAAAATAAAGCTGAGCCCTTATTTCTGTCAGTCCTGCGGATGGAGAGGAAAGGTAGTGACTTATAAATTAAGCAAAAATTATCTTCAGCTTATATTTATGTATATAATTATTATGCTGATTTCTGCTTACATCGTCCAAAAATTTTTAAGAAGTTATTTTGATTAGGCTGAACTTGGTATGAGTGATATACTGAGTGACGAAAAAAAGTGGTATGTAATACAAACCGTACCGAGAAACGAGAGGAAAGTTGTTGAACAGATAATGATGAAAGAGGTTGAGGTTTATCTTCCTCAAATCCAGGCCATGAGAATCTGGTCGGACAGAAAAAAAATGATAGACGTTCCTCTTATTCCCGGTTATGTATTTGTTCACACATCATCAAGGGAGGAAAGAATAAAAGCCATATCAAATACTCTCGGTGCAATTCGTTACTTAATGTATCTTCAAAGACCGGCAATTGTATCCGATCAGGAAATTCAGAATATACGGATTTCTCTGCAGGCGCCGGAGAAAGTCAAAATCGAAGAAAAATTTATAAATGTAGGAGATCTTGTTCTGATTACACATGGTTTGTTTAAGGGATTGACCGGATATATATCCATGCTGAGAGGGAATTACAAACTTACCGTAAATATAAAGGAATTGGAAACAGCTTTAAGTGTGCAGTTAAGCAGTTCAGATGTAACACTTTTAAAAAAACTTGATCAAAAATAATTACAGAACTTTTATCAGGAATATAAAATGGCAAAAATTAAAAGAGCATTAATTACAGGTATAACGGGGCAGGACGGCAGTTACCTGACAGAACTTTTACTGGATAAAGGGTATGAAGTTCACGGTATTATTCGAAGGAGCAGTTCGTTTAATACCGGCAGGATAGACCATCTTTATAATAACAGAGAGATTTTAAATAAGAAACTTTTTCTCCACTATGGCGACGTTACTGACACAAGCAATCTCAACCGGCTTCTCGAAAGAATTCATCCGGATGAAATATATAATCTTGCCGCGCAAAGCCATGTAAAAGTTTCATTCGAAATCCCCGAATATACTGCCGAAGTGGATGCCGTCGGGACACTCCGTTTTCTTGACGCTATACGCGAAACGGGTTTAAAAACCAGATTTTATCAGGCTTCAACAAGCGAATTATACGGAAAAGTTCAGGAAGTGCCTCAGGACGAAAAGACTCCGTTCTACCCCAGAAGTCCTTACGGTGTTGCTAAAATATACGGATACTGGATTGTAATTAATTACAGGGAGGCATATAATATTTTTGCGTGTAATGGAATTCTTTTTAATCACGAATCACCGAGAAGAGGAGAGACCTTTGTTACAAGAAAGATTACCCGAGCCGCCTCAAGAATCGTCTGCGGTTATCAGAAAGCTGTTTCGCTCGGCAACTTGAATGCCAAACGTGACTGGGGTTATGCTCCTGAATTCTGCGAAGGTATGTGGAGAATGCTGCAGCAGCCTCTGCCTGAAGATTATGTCCTCGCAACCGGTGAAACGCATACAGTAAGGGAATTTACGGAGAATACATTCAGAGAACTCGGAATTGAACTTCAGTGGACAGGTAAGGAAGAAAACGAAATAGGAATAGTTAAAAATATTAACAAAGATTATGTCCTCGAATCTTTAAAATCATTTAAAGAAATTTACGGCGATATTCTGTTCAGCCATATTAAGACCGGCGATGTTCTTGTTACTGTTGATAAGAATTATTACAGACCCACGGAAGTGGAACTTTTAATCGGGAATCCGGCGAAAGCAAAAGAGAAACTCGGATGGGCTTCGCAGATTAAATTTGAGGAACTTGTGAAGATTATGGTACAGGCAGATTTTGAAAAGGTTCTTAAGAAGGGTTATTGATGAAACTCACTAAGCAAAAATGATACATTGACTTATTCAAATAAATATATTATAATGGTTTGAGTTTGAAAATTCTGATACTGCGGACGATGAGTCAATGCCCCTCCGCTTTACACGGATTTAAGACTGTGCGGATTTTCCCGGGGCTTGCCTCAGGGATTTTGGGGCATACGGGAGGTTTGATTTTGTTAATTCTTGTCTTTTGTTCGGAACTTATAAGAGTTTTTTTGTAAAAGATTTATTTTGTTGAATATTGATTTTTATTTTAAAAAAACATAGTTTAAACCTAAAATAAAGGATTTGATATGAGAACTACATTTATCGCTTTAGTTTTCCTTCTGACGGGGCTTGCGTATAGTACGGCGTTTTCACAGGGCTTTACTCCGCCGAAGTTTATTATCGGCGCAACACTCGACGGTAACATGGCAGCGAACGATGCCTACGGTACCTATTTTGCCGATCCGAACAATTATGGTATGATTTGGGGAAAAGGAATTACGCTTTACGGAAAGTATGGCTTAGGGGTAAGGAAGAACAATCGCCTCACACTCAGCCTCGGCTTCAATAACATGCAGAATGATAATAATAACACTGTGCCTTTTCTTAAGTTCAGTATGACTCCCCCCTATACTGACTTTCGGATCTGGACGCTTGGAGCAGGTTATGAATATGCTTTCAATGCGCGCTGTAGAAACAAACAGTTTATCGGCGCGGCAATTACCGCTAATTTGTTCACTTCCGGTCCGGGCTCGGTTAATGAATTTGATTACTCATATCGTATAGGTTTCCAAATTGTTGGAGGATATGAATTCACTCTCGGGAAAAAACAACAAACGGGCTTGATGATAGGTGTAAAATATCATGTGCCGAATATCGGATTCCAGCAAAACGGAGTTGCAACCCTGAATGACGGTACCGGTCAGCCTGGAGCAGGTTTCTGGCGTCGCATAGGTATTATCAGCTTAAATCTTGGATTTAATTTCTATACTGACGTAAAACCATACAGACAAAAATAATTTCGTTTTGAAGATTGTATAAAATAGAAACAGCCCGGTTTTCCGGGCTGTTTCTATTTTATGAAGAAGTATTTCGCCTCAGGATGGTGAACAATTATCGCATTGGTAGATTGTTCCGGAACCATCTGCCATTCTTCCGATAATGTAATGCCTATCCTTTCTGGTCTCAGTAATTCAAATAGTTTTAAATTATCCTCAAGATCCGGACAAGCCGGATAACCGAAGGAATATCTTGACCCCTGATATCCCTGCTGGAATATTTTCCTCATGTCCGGCGAATCGTTATCGTGAATAGTCAGCTCCCGCCTGACGACTTTATGCCAGTATTCGGCAAGCGCCTCGGCTGTCTCAACCGATAATCCGTGAAAATAAAGATAATCCTGATACTTGTTATCATTATACAGCAGTTGAGCGTAATCTGTTGCTGTTTTACCGACTGTAACGATCTGAAAAGCA
>JAPLFI010000433.1 GCA_026390755.1 Ignavibacteriota bacterium | reverse complement strand
GAACCATCTCCGGTACTAAGGGTGAATATACCAAAAGCAAACGGAGGAGAACGCCCGTTAGGGATACCAACAATAAAGGATAGAATAGTCCAGATGTCTTGTAAAATGGTAATAGAACCGATATTTGAGGCAGACTTTGAAGACACAAACTATGGATTCCGTCCAAAGAGGTCAGCTTCACAGGCAATAACGAAGATAAAGGAAAACCTACAAGCAGGATTAACGGAAATATATGACGCAGATATAAAGTCATATTTTGACACAATCCCACATGACAAACTCATGATAGTAATAGCGAAGAGAATATCAGATAGAAACATTAAAAATGTGGTTAAAAAGTCCGAAAGTAGAAAACGGAAAGATAAGCGGCGGAAAGAAAACAAAAGTTGGAACACCACAAGGCGGCGTAATATCTCCACTGCTTGCAAATATATATTTGAATTTGGTAGACAAAATAGTGAACAAAGCAGGAGGAGCATTTAAAAGAGCAGGCATCAAAATAATAAGATACGCAGATGACTTTGTATTAATGGGCAAACGAATGCCAAAAGAAATACTACAAAGACTAAAAGCAATACTGGAAAATATGGAATTAGAATTAAACGAAGCGAAGAGCAGGGAAATAAATGCTAAGCAAGACCCAACTGATTTTCTCGGATTTACACTAAGATATGATAAAGATATACACGGAAGAGATAGGAAATACTGGAACATAATTCCAAGTAAGAAAGCAGAGAAGAAAGTACGGGAAAATATAAGCGAACGCCTGCATAAATGCGGACACTATTTACCGGAACAGCTCGTAAAAGAGCTGAACCCGAAAATACGAGGATGGATAAATTACTACACAATCCCGAAAGTAAGCTATCCGGCAATGTCTCAAAGGAAATTAAGGCACTATTTGAGAACAAAGCTATGGCAGTATTACAACAGGAAAAGTCAGAGAAAGAGCAGGCTTTATAGCCAAGATGCCTTTGGAAAATTAGTCAGCAAGTACGGACTGACCCTGCCGACCCGGATTATTGCTGGGGTATAGTACAATTATTTGAAACCGAAGTTGGGTCATTTTCTAAGTCGGAGTTAGAGCAGTATGTTGGGGCTTATGGTTTGGGTATTGAGAGGGATTTGTACTTTAAGGAGGTGAATGCGAAGGAGTTGTTTGAGGAATTACACAGGGCTGATTAATTCTTAGTCAGCCTTAATTAACAAGTTTCGTAGTTCACTTTTCAATAGTTAATACAAATATTAATTTACTAATCAAAATTAAAGATTTCATTAAGTAAGTTTTTCCGGGCATAAAAGGCACGAGATATTGAGCCGTGACCTGGACCCTTTGTTCGGGCTTGAATCCATTTACCGTCTTTACCCGTTAGAGCACTGAATCCATGATTAATTAATTTTTTGCGAATAAATTCATAATCTTCTTCAATTTCTTTTATAAGATTTTCGTCCTCAAGAAAATCAAAAGAAGTAACTTTTAGCAATTCAGATTTTTCATTATGATGCCCATTCCAACTTACAGCGCAAAATACGATTGATTTTAACTTATCCCAGCAATGACTTTTATAAAACGGTGTCTCTTTTAATATTACAGGGTTTATCATAGTTATTGCCATGGTTTCTTTCGGTTTGTATTTACCATCCTTAACAGTATATGCTGTTGATTTCAGTTCGAATCCCAAACCGTTTGGAGCTTGAGTATTGTTTGTTGATAACCCGGCAAGGCGTTCAAGTGTCAGCCCTTTCCAACCTTTATTTTGTTTTCCGTTTGTATAAGTAGTTATATTATGTTGTTTAGCAAATTTGGATAAATCGATCCCGATACACTTGTTGAGATTCTTAATTGCTATAATCTTTGTAATCATTTTATCAATGTTAATTGAGATTCTGTTCGTTTTATTAAATCATTATACCGGGAGATGGATGTTTTGATATATTTTTCATCGTATTCAATCCCTATAAATTTTCTATCCCCAATAATCTTTGCCGCAATTCCGGTTGTTCCACTTCCGCTGAAAGGATCAAGAATTATAGCATCCTTGTCAGTTGAAGCAAGAATAACCCTTTTTAAAAGATCAATAGGCTTTTGTGTGGGATGTTTTCCATAGGTTTTTTCTTCGTTCTTAGGCGGGTGAATTGCCCAGACTGATCTCATTTGTAATGAAGGCTTCTTAATAAAATCATTAGGGAAACTACCTTCTTTCATTGCCGTATAGTTAAAATAGTGTTTCGCCTTTTTATCTTTTCTCGCCCAAATTAGAGTTTCGTGGCTTGCTGTAAAAAACCGGCAACTTAAATTTGGTGAAGCATTTGGCTTGAACCAGGAAATATCATTCAGGATATGATAACCTTCTTTTTGCAAAATATAACCGCATTGAAAAATACTATGGTAAGTTCCACTGATCCAAATAGAGCCTTCTGGTTTTAGAATTCGTTTACATTCCGATATCCATGTTTCATGGAATTTAAAATCTTCGTCAAAACCTTTGCTTTTATCCCATTTGCCTTTATTCACAGAAACCATTCTTCCTGCATGGCAAGTGAAACCGTTATCGGGAAATCGGGACATAACAGCAAGACAATCTGCGTTGTAGAGACAAAAATCATTCGTTTTGAATGCGGGATGGAAACTTTCTTTTTCTTCGGTTTCATATTTAGAGATATGATTAACTAAAGCATCCATCACATACTCAGTTTCTTGTTTTTCTATTTTATAATTTTTCATTATTATTAGAATTAGTGAAAATTAACTAATTGATCGGGATATAAAAATGTAATATTTTATTTGAAGAAATAATATCTCCAATTAATTAATAGTATCGTACTCTGTTGTTCATAATATCCTGCCCATCGAAATCGTAAAACCTTGTAAATCCCCTCTCCGCTCCAATACACGGATAACCGCTTCGAGTTCATACATATTGGTGAGCGTGATATCGTTTAACGTAACTTCTCGCTGGGGCTCTTGTGAGTCTTCCACTAGTTCTATATTTAGTTAGTAAGGGCTGTTTTTTTCAATAATTACGGTTTTCTTTCTAAATATACAATTTAAGAAAATATACGTAAATCACAGTCATGAAAAGTATCATTGAGTGATACTTCTTTATTAATAGCAAAATATTTGCCCGGAATAAAAATGAAGCTGCCTTTATACTTCTGTCTTTAATCAATTAATCCCTGACGCAACGGACGGAGAACCAATTTCCCTTATCGAAGCAGTGACGGTACACAACTGAATAGTTGTAATACAGAACGCGGAGCCACGCGTAATTGTAATCGTAAGCCGAAGAAGACCAGAAGTAGCCGAGCATATTATTAATATCGTTTCGAACTCTGTAGTGGAACTTTCCATCGTCTTGGCGGCAGTCTCCGGGAAACGCCGAAAATCCACTTCTGTTTGTTGCTCCTACGTTTGGACTGAGCCATAATGTAGTTGCTTTCATTTTACCACCGGCGATTGATTCTCCTCCTAAATAATCAGTGAGTTGTGTCCATTCTTCATCGCTTGGTATACGCCAACCTTCAGGTGCCAAACCGCGAGGGTCATTTACGGCATACCAATTATAAAGTTTGCCATATATTTTTCCGTTTGCAGGGTCATTGTTATAGTAAGACCACGCACCAGTTGTTAATTTTCCCCATTCTTTTGCGTCTTGTACTTGTGGAATTACATCGCCATTACGGTAATGTTCAACATTCAGGTTTTCTGCCATCCATTCCTGAGTGCCGATTACAACGGTTTTATATACATTGCCGTCTTTATCGGTTACCTGTGAAAATGATTTTCTGAAACCAAAAGCGGATACCATTACAACCGCTAAGATTGCATATAGGACTTTGTTAATATTTTTCATTTTGTTACTCCTGTAATATTTATATAACCTAAAATTGAGCGATTCAATTAATAAAATCAATT
>JAPLFI010000506.1 GCA_026390755.1 Ignavibacteriota bacterium | reverse complement strand
GCTCTTCCTATGCTCAATATTCTTGTGCCGACACCGGGCACAAGGCTGTACGATAAACTGAAAAAAGAAAACAGAATACTTATGAAAGACGAGCAGGAATTCCTTAAAAATAATCCAGCTTATAATTCTTCTTTTAACCTTTGCTTTTATACTCCGAAAAACATGACGCCGGCTCAGGTTGAAGACGGATTTATTGACCTTCTGAGGAGATTGTCGGGGTTCGGACAAATAATAAGACGGTCACTAAGCATGGATATTCCTCTTACAATTTTTCTTTTATATAATAACTGGATTTTCAGAAAAGAGTATATTGTGCTGAAAAGGAAAAAAGCAATTATGAATAAAACAGCATCGAAATAGCACCATATAATTTTATTAAATCTGACAAATAACGGCAATATGAAAAAAAAGAATTACACGATTGAAGCAAATCTTTGTGAGTATATACGGGATGAATGCCTCCCTAAAAACAAAGAGTATAAACTGGAGTACGATAAAAACCTCTTTGACGAAGGGATCATTGATTCTGCGGGACTAATAACATTTATAACTTATATTGAAAACGAATTTAATATTGTAATACCCGATGAAGACCTTCTGCCCGAGTATTTTACCAGTTTATCCGTGATTGCCGGTTATATACGCTCGCATCAGGAAACAGGAAAAAATATTACAACTAAGATTGCAAATGGCTGAAACAAAAAAATGTATTGTATGGGATCTTGATAATACCTTGTGGGACGGAGTCTGTCTGGAGGGTAAGGTCAAAATTAAAAAAGGAGTTCACGATATAATTACGGAGATGGACAAAAGGGGTATTCTGCACTCAATAGCAAGCAGAGGTGATGAAGGGCTTTCTCTGAAGGTTCTCAAAGAGAATAAATTAACGGATTTCTTTCTTGCGCCCCAGATAAACTGGCTTCCCAAATCACAGAGTATTCTGAAAATATCAAAGGAACTTGAACTTTCTCTTGACTCAATAGCTTTTATAGATGACGATGAATTTGAACGCGAACAAATATCCTATATGCTGGACGATGTATTGACAATTGATGCAGGAAGAATATATGAAATATCAGACTGGAAAGAATTTAATCCGGTTAATATTTCCAAAGAAACAAAGGAGAGAAGATATTTTTATCAGGCAGAAATGAAAAGAAAAGAGACGAGGCATTCTTACAAGTCACGGGAAGATTTTTTGTTGTCCTGTAATCTGCAACTGAATGTCAGGCAGTTACGCGAAGAAGATATTCCGAGAGTTCTTGAACTGATGTCGCGGACACATCAGCTGAATTCTACAGGTATAATTATTACCGGCGATGAGCTGACAAATCACTTAAATAATGGTCGGGGAAAATCAGAAATATTAGTGGCAGAGCTAACCGATAAATTCGGATGGTACGGAGTAATCGGAACGGCAATGATTGTAAAGGAGAAACCTGTGTGGAAACTGAAATATCTGTCAATTTCATGCCGTGTTATGGGACGCGGTATTGAAAGAGCATTTCTTGCGTATATGGTAAAGTATGCATACAACGGTGGATTTGAAATTATAGAAGCCGAATTCCGCGATACGGGGCGCAACAGAATGATGCGAGTCCTTTACCAGATGTCAGGTTTAATAAACACTAATAAACCTGACACAAGCGAAAACTCTGTCTATAGTGCTGACACAAAGAATCTTCCTCAAACACCAAAATGGATAAAGATGTTATGAAAATATTACTTGTAGATATATTGCGTACTTCTCTTGAGGAGGTCTGGCCTTCGGCAGAACATTCACTGGGACTTATGTATCTTGCGGCTTCCTTAAAAAAGGAATTCGGTGCGGAAGTTGATATTAATATCTGGACGAATGTGTCGAAACCTAAAAACAGTGGTGTTGACAGAATTGAAATTATAAATAAGCTGATTGATTATTCTCCCGATATCGTCGGTATCAGAAGCCTTTCTATCGGAAAAGACCATTTTCATTTTACAGCCCAAACCGTTAAAGAATGGAACCCCGGATGTTTCCTT
>JAPLFI010000197.1 GCA_026390755.1 Ignavibacteriota bacterium | reverse complement strand
TTACCGAAATTAAGACAATTGGTAATCGCAAGCGGAAGTGCTCCTGTGCATACGACATTCCTCGCACTTTCACATACGGCTATCATACCTCCTATGTACGGGTCTAAATAACAATATTTGCTGTTACAGTCAACTTTCAGAGACAGTGCTTTTTGGGATTTCTTAAGTCTTATCACCGATGCATCCGATCCCGGCATCAGTATAGTATTAGTCCTGACTTGTGTGTCATACTGCTCATAAACCCAGTTTTTATTCGCGATATTGGGTGACGATAAAAGCGATAATAAAACCCCTTTTAAATCATTTGGCTCTTTTACGTTATCAGTATTAAATGCCCGTGTCTCTTTTAAGTATGCCGGCTCAGCGGTGCTGCGGACGTAAACAGGCGCTCCGCCGCCCAGAACGAGGTCGTATGCCGGTACATCCGCTTCGAGGTGTCCCTTATAATAAATCAGAACTCTGTTCTCGTCAATTACTTCGCCAATCCGGACACAGTTTAAATCCCATTTATCGAAAATCTTTTTGACAATATCCTCTTTACCTTTTTCGGCAACTATGAGCATCCTTTCCTGCGACTCTGAAAGCATAATTTCGTATGCCGACATATTTTCATCCCGGAGAGGCACAAGGTCGAGATTAATCTTCATTCCGCATTTGCCTTTAGCGCTCATTTCACTTGATGAGCAGGTTATACCGGCGGCGCCCATATCCTGTATTCCGACAATAGCGCCCGAACGAATTACCTCCAGAGATGCTTCCAGCAAAAGTTTTTCCGTGAAAGGGTCGCCGACCTGAACGCTCGGTCTTTTTAGTTCTGATTTTTCCGAAATTTCTTCCGATGCGAAAGTCGCTCCGTGAATTCCGTCCCTGCCGGTTGATGAGCCTACGATAAAAACGGGATTCCCTGTGCCGGATGCCGTTGCCGATGCGGTTTCACCGTGTTTCACAATACCGACTGCCATTGCATTCACGAGAGGATTGTCCTGATAGCAGTCTTCAAAATATACTTCTCCGCTTACAGTCGGGACTCCGAAACAATTTCCGTAATCTCCGATCCCTTTTACGACATTCTTAAATAAATATCGGCTTCTTTTTGATAGTGTATCATCAGTTCCATTTTTGCTTTCTATATTGCCGAATCTGAGTGAATTCAGCGCGGCAATAGGTCGGGCGCCCATTGTGAAAATATCTCTTAATATTCCCCCGACACCAGTAGCCGCTCCCTGATACGGCTCTACAGCCGATGGGTGATTATGCGATTCAATTTTAAAAGCAACCGCAAGTCCGTCACCGATGTCAACTAATCCGGCATTTTCCTCGCCCGCCGATACGAGCAGTTTTCCTCCGCTTCTCGGCAGAGTTTTCAACTGAAGAATTGAATTCTTATAAGAGCAGTGCTCGCTCCACATGACGGAGAATATACCGAGCTCCGTATAAGTCGGTACACGCCCGAGTATTTCAATTACGTGGTTATATTCTTCTTCGTTAAGACCAAATTCTTTCGCGAGATTAACATCAATTTGAGGTATGTTATACCCCCTTTCGTATTATATATTTTTAGATGCTTTTAAAAGTTTATCAACCAGGTCGAGTTTTTCCCATGTAAATCCCGGCTCGTTCCTGCCGAAGTGTCCGTAAGCCGCCGTATTGCGGAATATCGGTCTTCTCAGATTCAGTTTCTCAATAATTCCTTTCGGTGTGAGGTCAATCTCTTTTTGTATAAGTTTTGCGAGTTTACTGTCGGGTAAAACTCCCGTACCGTTTGTATTGACATAAATTGATACAGGTTTTGCAATTCCGATAGCATAGGAAACCTGTATAAGGCATTCTTTAGCAAGTTTAGCCGCTACGATATTCTTAGCGACCCATCTCGCCGCATAAGCCGCGCTTCTGTCAACCTTCGACGGGTCTTTCCCCGAAAAGGCGCCGCCGCCGTGCGGTGCTTTGCCGCCGTACGTATCAACAATGATTTTCCTGCCCGTCAGCCCTGAATCTCCGTGCGGTCCGCCGATTTCAAACCTTCCCGTGGGATTGACGTGTATTTTTGTGTTTTTATCGAGAAGTTTCGCCGGTATTACTTTCTTTATGACATTCTTTATGACATCGCTTTTTATCTTCGACTGCGAAACGTTAGGGTCGTGCTGAGTCGAAATTACAACTGCATCAACTCTAACCGGTTTATTTTTATCGTTGTATTCAATTGTCACCTGTGACTTCGCATCGGGTCTGAGATAAGGCATCAGTTTCGGCTGTTTCTTCCTTATATCCGCGAGTTTTTTTACGAGTTTGTGAGCGAACATTATTGCCATCGGCATAAGCTCTTTTGTCTCGTCAATTGCATAACCGAACATCATACCCTGGTCTCCCGCTCCGCCTGTGTTTACACCCATTGCAATATCGGGTGATTGCTTGTTAATAGCCGACATTACGTTTACTGAATGGCAGTCGAACCTGTATTCGCCTTTAGTGTAACCTATATCCGCTACAACATCCCTGACGACTTTCTGAATATCAACATAATGCGTTGTGGTTATTTCACCGCCTACGAGTACGAGTCCCGTAGCGACAAACGTTTCGCAGGCAACTCTCGCCTTGGGGTCATGTTTTAAAATATCATCGAGTATAGCATCCGATATCTGGTCGCATACTTTATCCGGGTGTCCTTCGCTGACTGATTCTGACGTGAAAAAATAAGACATAATAAAATCCTTTATCTGATTATTAAATTTGTAAAAAATTATTTTGTAAATTTCAGTAAGTTATAAAAAAAATCGCTTTATTATTATGCAAAAAGAAAATATTACAGACTTTCAGAAATAATCTCTGCAATATCTCTGACCTTAACATCTTCCGATTTCCCTTTTTCCTTAATGCCGTCTGAAAGCATCGTCATACAAAAAGGACACGCTGATGCAATCGTTCCCGCGCCTGTTTCGATTGCTTCTTCGGTTCTTTCGATGTTAATTCTTTTCCCTTCGGTTTCTTCCATGAACATTCTCCCGCCGCCGGCACCGCAGCAGAATCCGCGGTCTTTCGAACGTTTCATCTCAATGATGTTCAGTCCGGGAACATTCATTATAGAATTCCTCGGTGAATCATATATATTGTTATATCGCCCTAAATAGCATGAATCGTGATAAGTAAATTTTTCATTCGTTTCTTTTTTAGGTGTAATTTTCTTCTCGCTGATAAGCATGCTGATATATTCGCTGTGATGATACACTTCGAGTTGCGCCCCGAACTGCGAATACTCGTTTTTCAGAGAGTGAAGGCAGTGCGGGCAGGCGGTAACAACTTTTTTAATGTTATACTTTGTAAAAGTCTCGACATTCTGCTGTATGAACTGCTGAGCAAGGAATTCATTCCCGAGCCTTCGCGCAGTATCGCCGTTGCATTTCTCTTCGCTTCCGAGGACTCCGAATTTAATACCGGCTGTATTCATAATCCTCGCGAATGATTTTGTCACATTCCTGTACCTCTGGTCGAATGCTCCCGCACAGCCTACCCAGAATACGACGTCGAGACCCTCGGCAGTTCCGGCCGCACTAAGTTTTCTCAAATATGTTTCCTTTCCGTCATTTGTCATCTCATCATTGAATTCTTCAATCCATTCATTTCTCATCTCGGCGCCGAAAGCCCATGGTGATTCGTTATTCTCCAGATTGCGGAATACAGTGCTGACTTCGGCAGGGAACGCCGATTCCATCATGGCAAGGCTGCGACGCATGTCAACTATGGATGTTATATGGTCTATCATCACAGGACATTCTTCGACGCAGGCGGCGCAAGTAGTGCATGCCCAGAGTTCTTCCTGGGTTATGTAATCGTGTACGAGTGTTTTTTCGAGTATCGGGTCATTTTCTACTTTCCCCGTTACAAGCGGACCCTTATCCATAGTCCGTTTTCTGATTTGCTTGATTATCATCTTCGGATTAAGGAGTTTACCCGTTGAATTAGCCGGACAAACTTCCGTACATCTTCCGCATTCCGTGCACGTATAACCGTCGAGCAATTGCTTCCACGTCAGGTCTTCGATGTCTTTCGCTCCGTACTGCTGAATTGACTCATCATCGAAGTTAACCGGCTTCAGGACATTTTTCTTCTCAATTTTATAATCAGAAAGAAACGTATTCGGGACGGAAGAAAGAACATGGAAATGTTTTGAATAGGGGAGGTAGTTCATAAATCCTAATACTACAATATTATGCGCCCACCAGAAAAACCCGTAAACAGATTTATTTCCCTCGCCTGCAAATAAACCGGCAAGAAAACCCGAAACAGGTCTGTAACCGTGCGATTGACCGAGGAGAATTCTTTCGGCATTCGCTCCGAACATCGTTACCATCACGAGCATAATAAGAATCAAGATAAATACGGCATCGAGCCTTGACGACGATTCCACCTGCAGGCGTTTCGGAGTTGCAATGTACCGCCGCAGGAGCGAGAAAATTACGACAAAGAAAACCAGCGCTCCGAAAACATCCTGTGTTAATGTAATAAACGAATAAAATTTACCGAGAAACGAAAATGAAAATCCGGGCACAAAACCCTCAATAAAACTTTCAAGGACAGCAAGCAGTAATACGAGAAAACCCCAGTAAATTGAAAGGTGCAGGATTCCTGCAAGTTTCTGTCTCATCAGCTTTGTCTGAAGGAAGGCGAAGTTGAATGTATTGAATAATCTCTGCGGAATGTTACCGAGCCTGTTTTCGGGTTTACCGAGTTTCAGGTATGAAATAACACAGCTAATGGAATATATAAAAAATCCTCCGCCGGCAGTCAGCAATAAAGCGAACAATAAAATATTAATCATTGATAATAATTAGTCAGTTACGTTTAACGCAAAAGTTAAACATATTTAAATAAACTAAAAAGTTAATTATTGAATTTTCGGTAGTGTGCCCATAATCTGAACGGCAATCCGTCTTGTTCTCGGGCGGTTATCGAAATCAATCAGAACGATCTGCTGCCACGTACCCAGTGTAAGCTCGCCGTTATTAACGGGAATACAAAGCGACGTTTTAAACAGGGCAGAGCGAAGGTGGGCGTGACCGTTACCGTCGCCCCATGTGTCATTATGGCTGTAATTTACTGCGGGCGGAATAAGCTTATCAAGCAGTTTCGGAATATCTTTTAATAAACCGGGCTCGTATTCAATCGTCGTTATACCCGCAGTCGACCCGATTGAAAACACCGTACAGAGCCCGCTCGTCACACAAGACTTTATCAGGTTTTCCCGTACATCATTTGTTAAGTCAATTATATGGCAATTGCCTTTTGACTGCTTGATTATTTCGTCGTAATAAGTTTTCATTTACGGAATATTTGCAAGATTAACGCACACAATTTCTTTTTTCTCTCTGAGGTAATACAGAATATTATCTCTTGTGAAAAAATTATCGGGTACATTGAAATTTGATTTATCATTGAGAATATCTTCAAAAAGTTTTTCACTGCCGGATATATCATATACGCATAATATATTGCGGTAAAACATTCTGTTAATATCTTTTACGTCAGTTCCGGCAGGGATATAATAATTAAATATTATCAGATTATCTTTCCTGACGTATTCAACGGCGCCTTTGTTGTCTTTATTTTCAATTTCCTTTCTTATTATCCCTGAGATGCATTCATTTTCCCCGGTGTTCAAATCGTTATCGGACGGATTCCAATCACACGGGTAATTAACATTCTCGTCAAATAATTCTTCGTCTGATTTCTTTTTCAGACCGTAAATGAAACTATTTTGTGTTTCAGGAAACACGCATACAACAGATCCGTCAATCATATCCAATTCGGCAAACTCTGCCGATTCAAATTTTTGTTTTATTCCGTACAGTTTATCTTCCGTGCAGAAGAAATAGTTATATTCGCCGTGTTCCCAGAGTTTTCTGCCCGTGTGAATATCCAGAGCTATAATATTTTTGTGATAGGGGAGTTCAGGGTTATCAAATCTATTAAGGAATATCATCGAAGAGTTTGCGCCTTCAATCGCAATACGGTAGTTCCCGTTTTCGAATAAATAATTTTTTATGTACGTATTTCCCGTAAGCGTATTCAGAGCGAAAATATAAAGTATATTCTTCTCAGTGTCGCGTGTTTCTCCGGCAATGGCATGCCTGCCCGCAAAGACGAACCTCCACATATTTCCGTTCTGTGAAAAAACCCAGCCGGGTTTTACTCTATTCTTAAAAACACCGTATAACTTCATATACCTTTGATGATGTAATTTAACCCTTCCGCTGTTAAAAACCTGTCAACCTTGTTAATTAAGTTCGTTTTCTTCGAAAAAACTCCGGCGAGTCCGCCTGTTGCAATCACATATAAAGACGGATATTTCTTTTTCATTTCCGTTATGAACATAACAGCCGTATAAAGACTCTGAAAAAATGCTCCGGCTTTAATCGAGTCAGGTGTATTATTATTTATCTGTTTTGCATTATCGGGCAGTTTCAGACCCTTCAGAGCCGTAAGCATAGACAGATTAGTCAGAATAGTCTCCGCTCCTGCCGAAATCATTCCGCCTTTATAAACGCCGTTTAAAATCAGATTAAAGGTAGTCGCCGTACCGAAATCAATAACGAGTAAAAAATTATTCGCTTTGCCATATTTTAAAAATGCTCCCACAGACGAGCAAATTCTGTCACTGCCGAGAGTATTCGCGTAATCAAGTTTCAAAGGGATTTTTGTCTGCGTATCAACGAATAAAATTCCGGCATGGGGCGAAAAATTCTTTAAAACATTTTTTACGGTTACGCGGTATTTACGATTGGTCAGTGAAACACAGGCTGTATCGAAATCAGATTTTATATCCGAAATAATTTTTTTAAATACGCTCTGAAAATCTCTTTTATTATATTTTGAAGAGGATAAAGCTTTAACGCCCGAGTTTTGTTTTCCGGTGAATATCTTGATTCTTGAATTGCCTATATCTATTAACAAATTGTTCATCATCGTGTACAATTCGGGGTATCTGCGGCTTTATTTCTTTTTTATAATTTCCCGTTTTATTATTAAAACGGTTGATCTGAATTAATTAAAATGAGATATTTCGATTTTTTTAATTTCGTCCCTTATTTGAGCCGCTTTCTCATAATCTTCATTTGCGACCGCATTATCGAGATCCGACTTTAATTTCAGAAGTTTTTTTTCCTTACCGGATGATTCGGAAACGGTGTCTGAATCATCATCTCCGGTTTTGTAATTTATGTTTTTATCGCGGGTTAATTCACGTTCAATTATTTTCGAGTCGGCGGCAGGGATAAAACCGATTTCATCCATAATTTCGGAAGAAACGAAAATCGGAGCAGAGAATTTAAGTGCCAGCGCTATTGCGTCTGAAGGACGCGCGTCAATTTCATCCATTGCAGAAACCGAATCGAATTTAATCTTAGCGAAGAAAGTGGAATCTTTCAGTTCATTTATTGTCACATAATCAACAGAAAAGCCGAAATTATCAATGATATTTCTTAAAAGGTCATGCGTAAGAGGTCTCGGAGGTTTCACACCTTCAAGTTCGAGAGCTATTGCCTGCGCTTCGAAATGCCCGATAATAATCGGAAGTCTGCGTTCACCCGAAATTTCCTTTAAAATAATTGCATAGCCGCCGCCGGTGACGGCGGATGACATCGAAAGTCCGAATATGTCAACCTGAATTATATCTTTGTTAATATCCATGTCTTTAACTGAAAAATCCCTTTTATATTATATACAAGCAAGACTGCCCTAAAGTTTCATACTTTAATCTAAAATACCAATGCTTTACAATAAAGTCAATTGTGTAACCAAATCAATTATTCTGACACGAATTAAGACGAATCAGATCGAATTACACGAAATAAAGAAAGAACTTTTGTAATGATAACTTTACTTACCTCAGACGATATTTTTAAGCTCTTCGGTCAAGACGGGAAGCACTTCAAATACATCGCCGACAATTCCGTAATTCGCTGTCTGAAAAATCGGCGCGTCCTTATCCTTATTGATTGCCACTATACATTTCGAAGATGACATACCGGCGAGATGCTGAATTGCCCCGCTTATACCGCAGGCAATATACAGGCTCGGCGAAACTGTTTTACCGGTTTGTCCGACCTGTTCACCGTGCGGTCTCCATCCGGCATCAACGACGGCTCTGGAAGCTCCCGTTGCGGCGCCGATCACCGATGCGAGCCTCTCGATGAGAGCGAAATTCTCTGAACTTCTTAAACCTCTGCCGCCTGATACAATCCTATCCGCTTCTGCCACATCGAGTTTACCCGATGCCACAACAGCTTCTTTTACGACAGTTCTGAAATCGCCGGCGACGATATTGAGCGTTCCTGCATCAACTTCGGTGATTTCAGTATCGCCGCCGGTAATAACCGGCTTAAAGACATTAGGTCTGAGTGTAAGCACAATATTTTCAGAATTGAATCTCACTTTTGTATAACTTTTTCCGGCATAAACGGGTCTTTTTATCACAACAGTTCCGCTTTCTCCGTCTATTTCCACGCAGTCAACTGCTATTGCAGAATCAGTTCTAACGGCAACGGAGGGCGCAATTTCTTTCCCGAATGAAGTTGCAGAAAGAAGAATGATATTATAACCGTTTGCTTTCGCAAATTCGCTTACAGCCTTCGATTCTGCAGTATGCGAATACAGAAATCCTGATTGACCGCTTTTGCTGTTAAGATCATCGAGTGAAATATGGAAAACATTTTTTGCGCCGTATTTTCCGAGAATTTTCAGCTCATCCCCGGAGCAATTATTAATAGTAATCACACTGAACTCACATCCGGCGAGCTGAGCCGCCAGCGATGCCGCCGCCGAAGTGATTTCAAAAGCCGGATTTTTGAACTTATTGTCTTTTGATTCTGCGAATGCTAATATTTTATTTGACATAATCTTCTTTAATTTAAAATTAAATAACTTTTGCTTCTTCTCTGAGCAATTTCACGAGTTCCGGGACGCTTGCGGCTCCTCCTTCGAGAATTTTCCCCTTGCCTTTTGCAGAAGGAAGAGACATTTCAAAAACCTCGCTCTTATTACCCGTATAAGTCTGCGGTCTCTCTTCAATCGGTTTTGATTTTGAAGCCATTATACTCTTCAGATTCGGGTATCTCGGTGTATTCAAGCCCTTTTGTGCACCGATAATCACAGGCATACTTGCTGTGACAATTTCCTTGCCGCCTTCAATTTCCCTTTCAGCCGTAACAATACCGCCGTTTATATCAAGCCGCGTTACTACATTCACAGACGGCATATTAAGAATTTCGGCAACCATATTCGGTACGACGAGACCGTCGAAATCAATTGACTGTTTCCCGAAGAAAACAATATCGGGAGAGAGTTCTTTTATTACATCGGCGAGATTACGCGCAACGGTATAAGAATCGAAATCAGGAACGGGCGATTTAATCAGTATTCCTTTATCGGCGCCCATCTGGAATGCTTTTTTAATGGCATCCCTGGATTTATCGGTTCCGAAGGAAACCGCTATAACTTCGCCGCCGTTTTTCTCTTTTAGCTGAACAGCTTCCTCGACTGCGTATTCATCATACGGGTTTATAATAAAAGCAACGCCTGCAGTATCAATTGCGGTTTGCGAATCCGCAATCTTAATCTTCGTAGTGCTGTCCGGAACAAGGGAAACACAAACAACTAATTTCATATTATATTATTTTTTGTTTATTGAATTCAGTTTTATAACAATTTGAAAATATTAAAAATTCAAATACAGGAGTGCAATATATTAAATATAGTGATAATAAATAAGGTTGAATTTGAGAATATTTTTTTGTATTTTACTGAATATCGCGGGATGGAGCAGTTGGTAGCTCGTCGGGCTCATAACCCGAAGGTCGCAGGTTCAAGTCCTGCTCCCGCTACAAGCACAGCGCCCGAAAAACATTTATTTTCGGGCGTTTTTTATGCCCTCTTTTATTCCCCGTCCGTTTTAATATTATTTTTTCAGCATTGAAAATGAAATTGAATAATAGAAAAAAAATCTCGAACTTACGGAAATTAACATTTTAAACATAATGTCAGCACAATTTTCTTTCGATATTGTATCGGAAATAGATTTTCAGGAAGTTGATAACGCCGTGAATCAGGCTGTCAAAGAGGTTCAGCAGAGATATGACTTTAAAGGAAGCAAAAGCGAAATCATTTTTAATAAAAAAGACAAGAAGATTCAGATTACCTCGGATGATGATTTTCGTCTTAAAGCGCTCAATGATATACTTCAGAACAGGATGATTAAAAGGGGGATTTCAATCAAGGCACTGGAATACGGAGAAATTGAGCAAAACTCTTCCGGCGCCGCTAAACAGGATATCACACTCCGCAACGGGATTGACAAAGATAATGCGCGGAAAATTGTAAAAATGATAAAGGATACAAAGATTAAAGTGCAGGCGGCAATACAGGATGAACAGGTGCGTATATCAGGCAGGGATAAAGACGATCTTCAGAAAGTAATGCAGATTGTCAAAGACGCTAATCTGAATTTTGCGGTTCAGTTCACAAATTACAGACAGAACTGATGCGAAATCCGAAGTATATTATCTTTTTATTAATAATAGCATTTTTGGTTTTTATGCCGTTGAAATGTCCTTTGTTTTCGGACACGAAAGGCAGAAAAATTGAGACTGTAATAATTGACGCCGGACACGGCGGCAAGGACCCCGGTGCAATCGGGATTTCCGGTGTAAATGAAAAGAATATTGTACTTCCGATATGTCTGAAAGTGAGAGATTATCTCGCAAAGGAATACACCGATATGAATCTCATACTTACGCGCGATACTGATGAATTTATAGAGCTCAAAATCCGCGGGCAGAGAGCGAATTCTGAAGGAGGTAATCTGTTTATCTCGATTCATGCAAACGCCAAGAAGAATGAAGAAAACGATAAATCAGGATTTGAAATATATCTGCCGGCGCTTGAACGGCTTGATGAATCAGCCGCAATAATGATGAAGGAAAATATTAACCTCGGATTACAGGATAAAGGAGATTCCATATCTCCCGGAGGCGAAAAAGTGATGATATCTCTCGCTCAGAACTCTTATTTACGCAGTGCAGACCGTTTTTCAGGAATTATTGAACGTGAATTAGTGAAAACCTCCAAGCTTCAGAGCAGGGGAGTTATGCAGGCGGGATTCTGGGTGCTGGTCGGCGCAAGTATGCCATGCGTCCTGGTAGAAACAGGGTATCTTTCCAATAAAACTGACGAAGAATATCTGAAATCTGAAATAGGACAGGATGAGATTGCAAAAGCACTATATAAATCAATCAGATATTTTAAGATGGATTATGATTTTGAGAACGGTAAATCGTATTGATTTTTCCGACAGCGTTCCACACAATATGTCAAATATATAAAAAAAACCATTCCCTGCGGAATGGCTTTTAATTTAACTCAAGATTTTAATAATCTTTGCATCAAATCCGTATTCTGTTAATAATCTGAGATCGTAAACTGTATCATATTTATCTGCGTAATAGCCAACGAACACTTTGAAGTTAGTTGCGTCTTTTGAATCTATTTCCACAAGAAGAACTGTGTCAAAATTCAGAGCTTCTAACTTACCAATCAATTCCGCGGCTTCGGTTTCATCAGAAAAATTGGTCACCTCAATAGAGTAACCCGTGAAAGTGCTGATTTTGCTCGTAAAATCGAGCACATCCGTACTTTCATTTTTATCCCTGGTTTCAGTTCCCAAGCCATCTTTAATACCGTTATCTTTGTCAATAATTAACTTGACTCTTTTGAAATTGCTTAAAACCCTTCTTAATTCATCCTGTGTTTTGGATTTCGTCCCTTTGAACGTAGTTTTCCCGTCTTGTAACTGAATGAAAACTTTGGATGTATAGGTTATTGCATCTTCAAAAAGAGTTAAGGAAGTATTTGCATCGCCGAGATCGGAACCGGATTCATTTTCAGGTTGGAATAGCTCGATTTTGACTTTCGCCAAACCGGCCATACCGATTTCGTTCTTAGCGGCGTTAGATAGGTCAATTATTCGTCCTTTCGAATAAGGACCCCTGTCATTAACCCTGACAACTGCATATCTCCCGTTTTCAAGATTCGTAACCTTCAATATGGTATTGAAAGGTAAGGTCTTATGAGCGCATGTAAGCGCGTATGTGTCGAATCTTTCGCCGTTCGCGGTTTTTCTGCCGTGAAAACCGGGACCGTACCAGGAAGCCGTGCCAGTTTCGGTATATTCAGAGTAACTGCCGGAGGTCTGTGAGTAGATAACAGCATTGCGGTAACTAATTGGATTTATTAAAGTTAATGCGAGTATTATAAACGCACTAAGATTAATTCTAAACAAATTTGCATCTCCTATTTATGTTTTCGAATTGGTTCTTAAAAATCTTAATTCGCTTACTAATAAATCTATTAGTATCGTATGCTCTATGTTAAAGAACAAGTTATGTGTTGAAATAACTGTTATGTCATTTTTTCAGGTAATAAGTTATCGAAATCTGATTTCAATGTCAAGAGATAAATTTCATCAGGCCGGAACCCCGGTTTACCCATTCCCGGGTCAAAGAGTTGCTCAAGCATCTTCCTGAACATCTTCCTGAGCATCTTCCTGAGCATCTT
>JAPLFI010000127.1 GCA_026390755.1 Ignavibacteriota bacterium | reverse complement strand
GATAAACGTATTTGACGGAAAAGGTGTAAAGATAATGAGTAATTCCGGTGCCGACCCGATTCACAAAAAGTCGAAGGGCAAATATTCGCCTTCGGAATACATTACGCCGATTCTTGAAGGTAAAGAAAAAGAAATTGTCATGGGTTTAAAGGAAGCCCGCGTTGAAAAAGGCAAAAGATACGCCGTAGCCGTTGCGAGACCATCGAACAGAAAAGGAGCTATAGTAGTAAATCTCGACGCCGAATCTTTTGTGGAATTCATGAAGAAAATAGGTTTCGGAAAGATGATTCTCGATATCGGTGACGGAAGCGGAATTGAATATATAATACTGCAGAACGAGAAAGAAATTATTGCCGCCAATAAAAACGTAGATGAACTTACCCCTTTCGGCGAAGACGAGTTTCTGAAATCAGCTTTTAAAGATACTATACCAGCGACGCGAATTACCGGGTTCGGCGGGAGGAAAGTTTATGAAATAGTGAAATCATTTACCGTTGAAAACGAAAAATACGGAATATTCCGCGTTGGCTTATCAATGAATGAAATCTATTCCGTTGAGAATCGAATGATTCTCCGCGCAGTAATTGTGTCCATCGTCGTGGTAATAATATCGGTAATTGTTATCGTCTCTGTTATATCAAATCAGAATTACAGAATTGTTTCCGATGAGTACAAAAAAATTCAAACCTTTACGGGGGAAATACTTGAAAATCTTTCTCACGGGATAATAACAATAGATGAGAACGGTATAATAAAAATATTTAATCTGAGCGCCGCGAAAATATTCGGAATAGCGCAGACTGAAGTAATCGGTAAGAAGATTGACGATATCGGCGGCGGGAATCTCGGGAAAATACTGGGAATTTATACGGAGAAAAAGGAAATCAAGAACTCGGAAATCTTAATCATTAATGAATCCGCCGGCAATAAAATTCTTCTTGTTAATACTGCGGTTATTTATACGGAAAATAAAACAATAGATGCTTTTACGCTTGTGATTGAGGATATTACGGAATCGAAATCGCTCACTGCACAGCTTGCGCAGAATGAGAAACTTGTTGCAATGGGTGAACTTGCCTCCGGAGTGGCGCATGAAATACGCAATCCGCTTAATTCCATTAACATGATAAGTCAGAGGCTCGGCAAAGAATATTCGGAGAAAGTATCTTCCGAAGAGTTCGATACGCTTACAAACATTCTGCGGAAAGAATCCGAAAGGGTAAACGGAATTATCGAACAGTTCCTGAGATTTGCCCGTCCGCCGAAACTTATGATTTCCGCCGTATCATCGGATGAATTCATGAATGAGATTTGCGCAATAGCCGGTGTGCATGCGGCTTCGAAGCAGATTATTGTCGAAACCGAAAAAGAAAAGGATACATTGCTGAAAATTGACAATTATCAGATGAAACAGGTTTTTCTTAATTTAATACAAAATGCCGTTGAAGCTATGGAACAGGGCGGAGTCCTGAAACTGACATACAGGCACAGGAATAATAAAAACATATTTTGTGTTTCTGACACGGGAAGCGGAATCAGTAAAGAAACACTTAACAAAATATTTGATATATATTTCACGACTAAAAGGGCGGGAACAGGCATGGGGCTGAGCATAGTGAGGCAGATTATATTACAGCATAACGGGACGATAGAAGCCGAAAGCGAGCCGGGCAGGGGAGCAAAATTTATAATTACTATACCGTGATAAAATCAGATTATTCAGTATTAGTGGTTGATGACGAGGAATCTCAGCGGCTGATACTGACAGGACATTTAAAAAAGCGCGGATTTACCGCGGCATCGGCGCCGTCGGCGATTGCGGCGATTGAGATACTGAAAGATAGTGTTGTTGATGTGGTTATCTCGGATTATAAAATGCCGGAGATGACAGGACTGCAATTCCTCAGTGAGGTGAAAAGTATTAATCCCGAAATTAATTTTATAATTATAACAGCTTTTGGCACGGTAGAAAATGCGGTAACCGCGATGAAAAAGGGGGCTTATGATTTTATATCGAAGCCCGTAAATCTCGACGAACTGGATTTGTTATTAGACCGCCTGATTGAAAGACAGTTGTTGATTTCCGAGGTTAAGCATTTGCGCGAACAATTATCGGAAAAGAAAAATCTGCAGGGGGTAATTTCATCGTCTCAAAAAATGATTGAAATCCTTGACGTCGCCTCGAGGGTTTCGGAGAGTAAAGCGTCTGTTTTAATATGCGGCGACAGCGGTACTGGCAAGGAAGTACTGGCGCGGGCTATACATTCGGCGAGTTTAAGATTCGATAAGCCGTTTATTGCGGTAAATTGTGCCGCGTTGAATGAAAACCTCATTGAAAGCGAGTTGTTCGGTCACGAAAAAGGCGCGTTTACGGGAGCCGATAAACAAAGAAAGGGCAGGTTCGAAACTGCCGACGGCGGTACGTTGTTCCTTGATGAAATCGGCGACCTGCCGCTGACTACGCAGATAAAGCTGTTGAGATTTCTTCAGGAGTCGGAATTTGAAAGAGTCGGCGGCGGCGGAACAATAAGCGTTGATGTCAGAATTATTGCCGCTACAAACAGAAACATCGGAAAACTGATTAAAGAAGAGAAGTTCAGGGAGGATTTGTTTTACAGGTTAAACGTTGTTAACATCAATATTCCGCCTCTGCGTGAAAGAAAAGAAGACATACCATTACTGATTGATTATTTTATTAAAAAATACGTTTCCGAAACCAATAAAATAAATCCCGCATTTTCG
>JAPLFI010000605.1 GCA_026390755.1 Ignavibacteriota bacterium | reverse complement strand
AGTATAAGAAGTCCGGTAATAAGAAGAATGATTAATGTATGTTTTTTAAACACCGGATTACCTTCATTTTCAAACACAAAACTTACGGAAGCAAGTCCTAAACCAAATAATACAAATCCGGGAAAATCGAACTTAACTTTTTCGTGTTGTTTCAGAGTTTTTAAGAAAACGGACATTAGTATGACGACAATAATACCGATTGGCACATTAATATAAAATATCCAGTACCATTCAAAATTTGTAGTAATAAAACCTCCGAGCAGTGGTCCGACGATAGGACCGAAAATAATCGGAATCCCTACAATACTCGATACTTTAAGCAACTCATCCCTGCGAAATATGTGTATCAGTATCAATCTCGAAACCGGCGTCATTAGAGCCGCTCCAACTCCCTGAATAATTCTGAATATAATGAGTTCTTCAATAGTCTTTGAATTTCCGCAAAGGAATGAACTGACGGTAAATAATAAAACAGCGCTGATAATTGTCCTTTTTGTTCCGAATGTTTCGGCAATCCAGCCGCTTATCGGAATAAATATAGCAAGTGAAATAAGATATACGGTAACTGCGGCTTTCAAGGAAAGGACATCAACATTAAGCGCTTTGGAAATAGGTGGTATTGCCGTATTGATGATTGTTGTATCAAGCAATTCCATAAATGTTACGCTTACCACAAGAAAGGCAAGAAGAATTTTCCTGGAATACGGGACGTTTGAATAATCCATATTCAATCTTTTTTTAAATTTCGGTTTCCCGTAAAAATAACATATTTTTCTCAAATAAAATCCACTATTCCCTCGGCTTCATTGTCGAGATTTTATATGTGCGTTTTCTCAAAATGAGAAAATTTTCTCATTTTGAGAAAAATTTCTTAATAAAAGGAAAATTTTATCAAAAACTGCATGAAATTGGTCTAATTTTCTGGCACGATATTTGTAGCTAAATATGGGAAGAGGAAAATATAAATTGAATTATATTTTATAAAAATTTTTGATTAACTTATAAAAAATACAAAAAACACATTATGAAAAAATTAATTTTAATTCTGCTGATTTTATTGGTTAGTAATATTTCCGAATCTCAGACAGTAACTCCGAAACTCGAATATGTAACTAATTACGGAAACGGAGTTTACCTTGCTTTATGGGGATATCAGAATTCAGGCAGTAATAACGTGACAATACCTATAAGCAGTTCGGCAAATAAATTTGCCCCTACTCCTCGTGACAGAGGTCAGCCGACTGTGTTTTTACCCGGGAGACAGTATAATGTTTTTAATACTCCTTTAACTTACGGCTCTTCTTTAAACTGGAAAATTAATTCGGAATCATTTACGGCATATTCCAGAAATTTTTTAGTCTATGTAACAGACAGTCTTACAACTATGCCGCCAGCAGGTAACACGGTGAAATACTATATCAAAGCAAAGAATTCTGAGAACACAACGTGGAATTTTGTTACAATCAAAGATACATTACCTGCAGGAACTTCTTTCGTCTCGGCAACCGGCGGCGGGACCTGTGCGGGCAATGTTGTTACATGGATTCCCGGAAATATATCTGAAGGAAATTCTGTAAATGTCACAGTTACTGTTTCGGTGACTTCGTCCTTGCCGGACTATGTAAATAAAGTATGGGCATACAGCAGTAGTACATACAGATCTGTTGCCTACGATGAGAATACAGGTCAGCAGGGTTCAACAATTACAGAAAATTTCATTATGACTTTCGAAGATCTGAAAGGTTACGGATGGAATGACTGGGATATGAACGATTTTGTATCAGGGGTTAAAGCAACGATATACCTAAACAACAGTTCGGCAGTAACTCAGCTGAAATTCGAATACGAAGCGCTTGCAAGGGGTTCGACTTACATTCACGCTTTAAAACACTTCATCCCTGTCACAGGAAGTTCTACGGGTACTCTGACGGTACGTGATTCCAACAACATCATCATTCCGTCTCTCAGCTTTACTAACCGGAATTATTCCGGCGCAATAAACGAGACAATTTTTCCTTCTACTATGGAAGCTCTGCCTCCGATGTCAGTAACAAATCAAACCGCAAACACACATCCCTCACAGCAGGGTGTGATTAAAGGCTATACTGCGGTATTCATAATTACTTTTGCTCCGACGGATGCAACTAATCTGATTAATCATTATTCGGATATATATATTTCCGTCAGACCGGCGACTCCATATACACAGCTTATTCACGTAGCTGATTTGGCAGGCAGTTTCGGGAATACACAGACTGTCAGCAATCAGGGTGCAATCAGTTCTCAGCTTTACGGTTACTATCTTGACCTCGGGAATAAGGTCCCATACAACTGGCACTGGCCGCGTGAAGGGGTCAATTATCCTTTGTGGAGCTCATATACGAAATACACAAATTTTATATTAAGTTCAAAAGTCGTGAATTCCGATTGGTACAACTATCCCGATACGGCAAAAACATGGAATAAAAGAAATGTACCTCCCACAGATTTTATTTCTCTCGCGCAATCACAAAAAAGCACTGCTTCAGGAATATTTAGAAGAGGCTCATACAATCCCGATTATTTATACGATGTTAAAATCGCAAAGTTCTTTGCATCCCCTAAAACAGCCGATATTAATAATGACGGTAAACTTGAAGTTCTTATCGGCGCGCTGGATAATAAATTCTATGCTATAGACTATAACGGAAATAACCTCCCCGGATTTCCCGTAACGACTTCATCTTTCATAAAGTCAACGGCGGCAGTGTATAAAAATACTGGCGGGTCGAGTTTAATAGCTTTTGGCAACGATGACGGCGACCTTTATCTCCTCAATCAGAACGGACAGGCACAGTCCGGTTTCCCGAAAAATATCGGCTACTCTATTAAAGCATCTCCTGTTTTTTCAAATCT
>JAPLFI010000193.1 GCA_026390755.1 Ignavibacteriota bacterium | reverse complement strand
GGATACAGGCTTGTTGAAACAAAACGTAAATTAGAAACGGCTTAAAAATATGTCATTCAGGGCTGAAAAAATTTCGGAGGAAATCCAGCACAAGCTAAATACAGCAATGTCAAAAGATCTGACAGAGCTTCACATTGGTCTGGTCACCATATCAAAAGTAATTATGTCTCCTGATTTAAGGATCGCCAAAGTCTATATTTCGCTCCTCGGAAACAAGGACACCCCGGAAAAATGCATAGAAAAAATTAACCTCAGAAAAAAACATATAAGGTATTTACTTGCTAAACATATCAGCCTTAAATATATGCCGGAGTTGATATTTTATTATGATGACACGCTTGAATACGCGGATAAAATAAACAAGCTTTTAAAAGAAGTTAATAAAGACGCAGGCACTGACGAGCATACCGAATAATTACAACGATAAAATCATACTCGTTGATAAGCCTTTAGACTGGACGAGCGCCCGCGTTATTAATTTCCTAAAAAAAAGGCTTAAAGTTAAAAAAGCAGGGCATTCCGGAACTCTTGACCCCCGGGCTACAGGTTTATTAATTATCTGTACAGGAAAAAAAACTAAAATAATTTCAGGTATGATCGGGATGGATAAAGATTATGACGGAATTATTCGCATCGGCGCGGTAACAAAAACATACGATACTGAATCTTTAGAACAGGACATCCGTAATGTTTCAGGTGTAACGGATTTAATGATTGAAGAGGCAAGCAAAAAACTTACAGGGGAAATAATGCAAATTCCGCCTGTTCACTCGGCAATTAAACAGAACGGGGCACCGGTTTATATACGGGCAAGAAGAGGTGAAAATGTGGTAATTGAGGCAAGAAAAGTTTTTGTGGAGAAGTTTTATGTGAACAGAATTTCCGAGAAAGAAGTAAGCTTCAAAGTAACTTGTTCGAAAGGAACATATATCCGGTCTCTCGCTTATGATTTTGGGTCAATTTTAGGAGTCGGCGCATATCTGAAAGAACTTAGAAGAACGAGAATTGGTAATTATGTCCTTGAAGAGTATAAAGATGAAATTGAAGGTGTGAAAGTCAGGGTTCTGGATAATCTAACAGAAGTATGCATTTCTAAATGAATTTGAAATATTTTATTTTTAATTTATATTTGAAGGATATAAAGAGTGTTTTGCACAGAGAGATGGCAGAGCGGTCGAATGCGGCGGTCTTGAAAACCGTTGTGGCCTTACGGCCACCGGGGGTTCGAATCCCTCTCTCTCTGCTGTTATTATTAATAAAAACCTCTCGGTAATAGACTGTGAGGTTTTTATTTAAAACTTCAGTATAAGCAACCCTTTCTGACCGTTTGCGACAAGAACCTTTCCCTTAAAATAATTTATTCCGAAGCAAAATCCTTCCGGCTCAAAATATCCGAAAGCTTCAGGCGATACAGGATTGAATAAATTAAAAACTTCGGTTCCGCTGTTATATTCTGCAGTGAGCATGAAATTCGGAGTATATTCAATTCCACGTACATCTGTATCGGTATTAATCTGAGCGATAAAATATGGTTGTGCCGGATTACCGATATTAGCTATACATATTCCGGCATTTCCGTCGGCAATATACGCAAGGTTACCTGCAATTTTTACATCCAGACTGCTTCCCGGCGACCTGAATGCAGATAAAAAAACAGGAGAACCTGGATTGGAAATATCTGCGAGTTCAAGACCTGTTATCCTCTCGACGAAAAAAGCCGTATTTCCGTTTAATTCAATGTGTCCAACAATATTCTTAGGAATGTAAGTGTAAACTTCGAAAACAGCATCGGGCAGATTGCTTATATTTATAACTTTAAGATTACCCTGTACGAGTGCCGCATAGAGAAAACCATTCTTTGTATAAGCCGAATTGACTCCGGAATATGTCAGTACTGTATCTAAAACAGGAACAGACGGATTGCTGACATTAAGTATAAATAATCCCTTTGTGATATCGGAAATGAAAGCGTACTTCCCGCCGTTAACGCTGTCTATGAATGTTTCCGCAGCATTTCCGAAAGTATTATAGTTTGACACTAAAATCGGATTTGAAGGAACGGAAATAGATATAATCTGAAGTCCGTTTTGACCGTCGGACAGGAACGCATATTGCGTATCATTGATTATATGACCTTTAACGTTTCTGGCATCTCCGTTTGTATTCAACTGCCCGACCTGCCACATTCCCGTCCCCGGGTCGGGAGGAAGAGGAGTCAGTTCTTCAGTTGGCAATTTGCAGTACTGGAAAATTATCATCCAGGGTACTGTCAGATATAGAATTATTCTTTTTGTAAATTTTTGTTTTTTCATTCAAAATTCTTGAGTATGGAATGACCCCGGACGGTCCGTTTATTATTAATGAGTCTTTATTAAAAAAAGTTATTGAAGCAGACTGATATTCAGGACTGCCGCCGTACTGATCTCTTGCAAGATCCTGAATCATGCATTCATTCAGGACGAAATCTGTCCATTTAATATCTCCTATCGGAAAGCGGCATCCGGGAGGAGTATAAATTACTTCACCAAATCCGTTTTGAAATTGGATCAAGAGACCCTGACAATTCGGGCAGGGTCCGTCCGCTGTTCTTAACCATGTGCCGGATAAACTGTAACAACCGGTGTAACCGCCGGTACAATTAGTGTAATCGAGCAGAGTACATTTTCTTTCTTCTATCATTACATTGTAATTACAAAGGAAAACCGCTCCCTCGATAGAAACAGAATAGTTTCCGGCTTTAAGAATCAGTGAAGCTGCAATACCGGTATCGCAAGCCGGAGCTGACTGCCAGATAATTGTATCAGATAATTGAATATTGCTGATTTGTATTGATATCGCACCTTCTATCTGCGCAGTCCGGAAAAAAGTAATTTTTCCATTCCCGTCTCCGTAGGGATTTGGTGCCGGTGCAGGAGGCGGGTCTGAGTAACGGGTTACATTATCGCATGCTGAGATATAAATCAACAGTACAGCAGATAAAAAAAATATTATTTGTATGATAAAAGCTTTGAATTTCATCTGAGTAATCAATTCTGTTTTAATATATTAAAATTATTGACAGAAAAATTAATATATTAAAATTATTGACAGAAAAAAACAATTGAATTTTTAACATCTCAATACCGGAATTTGTTCCGTTATTAATTCTGTGAACAACTATTTAAGATTACTTAACTCTGTGAAATTCCGGTATGTGAATTTGTCTGATTTTGTTTTTATGTATTGACAGAATATTTTTAATAACGTAGATTAACAGTGATATTTTTTCAAAAAATTAACCAAAAGGAGACTTCATGAAAAAGTTATTTTTTACTGCTCTTTTCGTATTCATAGCATTTCAATTTTCATTCTCACAGGACGGAATCAATGCATGGACACTAAACGGAACGAATATGGGTAGAATTTACTGCGGTGTAACAAACCCGGTAACTCCCGCAATTATGTATGTTGCAGGCCTTGATTCTGGTATATTCAAGACCGTAAACGGCGGACTGAACTGGGTTGCGGTAAACAACGGAATACTGTACAAAAAAGTACAATGCCTGGCGATAGCTCCGTCAGATCCGAACGTATTATACGCCGGTACAGATTCTCTGGGAGGCGCTAACAGCGGCGTGTATAAAACGACTAACGGAGGTACGACCTGGACTTTGATGATGGGCGGGTTATTGGAAACAGCCATTCAGTCTTTAGTTGTACATAACACGAATCCAAATACTGTCTGGGCTTGCACATTTAATGCTGCCGGAGCGGCGGTTGTCGGATTGTGGAAAACAACGACCGGAGGAACAAGTTGGTTTGCTTCAAGTACAGGAATTGCATCTGACAATAAAAATATTTTGTCTATTGCAATAAATCCTCTGAATCCGAATGTTCTGTATTGCGGAACTTCGCTTATTGTTGCCACAAGTACAGGACCGTCAAAAATATATAAGACCTTTGACGGCGGTGCAAACTGGAACTTAATGAGTACAGGATTACCGACGCTTACAACGGACAATAATCCGATAAGATGCTTGCAAGTTTTAAAAAGTGATACATCAGTTGTTGGTGCGGCTTTATTTGTGAATGCTGTAACCGGAGGATTTTTCTTATCAACCAACGGCGGACAGTTATGGACTAAAAAACATTCCGGATTGCCTGAAGTAGCGGGTTCTCTGCTAAGATCCCTTAATTTGAGATCTGCAAGTGAATTTTACGTCGGTATGGACGGCGGAACGACAACTAAAGGTGTCTGGAGGACTACAAACGGCGGTAATAACTGGGTTGATTTTAATAACACCGTAATGTCGAATACTCATCCTGTAAGGGTACTAATGTTTAAGACAACCGGAGACACCACTCTGTATGCCGGAGCAGCAGGGACAACAGTAGATCTGACCGGAGTA
>JAPLFI010000496.1 GCA_026390755.1 Ignavibacteriota bacterium | reverse complement strand
ATGTTGTTCCGTTTCAGGGGATGGTTAAATATGATGTCCGTCAATTTGCAGAAGGCATGTATTCCTGTGTTCTCAAAACCGATAAGAAAGTACTGAGCACAGGTAAATTTATCATTTTCAGGTAGATCGGTGATTTTTAGATAACCGATTACTTCTATTGTGTTCTATTGTGCCTATTGTGGTTGATTTAAAAACTACCACATAGGCACATAGGCCACATAGAAAAGTGCTATGGAATGACAATTAGCTGATGATTTGGGAAAAGCTTCAGGTATTACTGGTGAACCTCCTTTTCTGGTTATCACACTGACCTTTCATCATTAATACCCGTACAAGAGAATTTTTCAGCATGGGCAGAGGCTCCATGGTTTTTTTCAGGCTTTCCAATAATATCAATACTTTCAGATGCAATTTCTGAAAAGAATTGGAATCAGTACAAGTCCAACATTTTTTTTTGATTTTAATGTGATTTTCTGCAACGAAAGGAACTAATTGAAAAATATTGACAAAACCAATTTTATATGACGTTTATTACATTGTTAATAACTTTATATTCATAATAATTGGGATATTTCGATCATTATGCAATAAATCTAAGGCTACCTTTTTCTCTACTGCCTGCCACTTCATTTTCCAACTTTTCTATTTAATGGAAGTCAACATCAAAATCACGAACGGTAAATATTATCTGCAAATAACACGCTTATCCTGGGAAAATATCCATTTATATCATTATTTCAGGCGGCAAGAGCCTCCATAAATAAAATATTAAAGAGCAAGTAATTAGTGTGAAAATAAAAATTAAAAAAGCATTTCAATAACATAATAAATATTAACAACTATGTATACAACAACTTATTTAAAGAATATTGCAAATAAAAGAAGTAGTCGATTACTAACTTTAAGTTCCATTTTTTTCTGTTTCTTTTCCATTCTTATTACTAATGGCGGGTACTCCCAAATTTGGTCTCAAAGAGATATATTTCAGTCTTTTGTCTATACGAATGCACCTGTTAATGCTGGTGAGGAACTTGTATTAGCCGCATTTGGAGGCACTTCGTGGCAATGGAATGGTCCAAATAATTTTTACTCAAATGATAATTATATCATTATTCCGAATACAACATCTAGCATGCAAGGTACATATTATGTTACTATTACTGATACCTTGTACGACACTGTTGTTTATCTCTCAACGTCTGTAAACATTATCAGTCTGCTTAATCCTTGTATAATAACATTTAAGAATCTAGCATGCATAAATTCCTACTTTCAGTTAAATACATCTTTTGTTGGGCCTAATTACCAATATTTATGGTCTTGTTCTCCGGGAACGAATTATGGGTTTTTCCCAAACAATAATGTGGCAAATCCCCAGATTGTTTTTGGAGACATTGGTAATTATACAGTTACATTGCATATTATTGATGTTGTCATGGATACTTCTTACAGTTGTAGTTGCCTAATACATGCAAGAGATTGTTGTAGCGATGGTAATGTTACACTTATAAATAATACTACTCTCGCTGGTTTTCTTAGCACAGGTCAGCCATTTTTATAAACTGTTGTGATCAATGGTGGTTTTACAATAAATCAAAATTTCTCAATGCCTGGCAATGTTCATGAGGTGATAATACTTAGTAATTCTCATATAGACGTAATGTCAAATGTTTATTATGAAATGAATAATGTATATATGCATGGTTGTGATACAATGTGGGGATTTATAAATCTAAATGGTAACTGTGAAATTGATTTTACTGACTGCATAATATCCGATGCACAATACGCCATATATAGCTGGGAGTTGAATTATCCGAAAATAATACTCACTAACGATACGTTTAGAAACAATGATTTTGGCATTTGCACTTTTCAATCTATTCCAAGTTATGAGCTTTCAGGTAATCTTTTTACCGGATCACTTCAAGGAATGCTTTATCCTTATATTGGTCTAAAATCAATGGTGGGTATTTCAACATATTGGAATTCTTCGCTGAACCTTAATTTTATTGATTGGCCTAATAAATTCACCTTAATGAAAGAAGGAATTGTTGTGCATAACACCAATATGTATATATATAGTGATTTTGGCTATTTCGATAATATTCAAGGAAATTTCGGTTATGGAAATGCAATTCATAGTGTGCATGTTAGCGGCGGTAATCAGAATATGCTTCTTAAGGAAGGTAATTCCGGATTACTATTGGCTCCTGATTTTAATGATTGCTCTGTTGGTATCTTTGCACAAAATATAAATGTTAAAGCCGTTGACAATAATTTTATTGACGTTATTACAGGTATTAAAATAGACAGATGCAAGAATAAAACTGTATTAATTGATCATAACATTATAGATTGTTCTTATGAAGGAGTGTTTCTTTATCAAAATGATCCGGTTGGGATTATTGATGTCACGAACAATATTATTTTTTTAAACCCCAGTAGTAATATGTTATTCGGAAGTGCTTGTATAAAAAATGCTGAAGCCCTGGTTCCTCCCTCCAATTACAACAATATATCCTTTAATGAATTAACAGTTAATAGTATGGGAAACTATGGAATTATAAGCACAATGGCCTATGGCACATTAATTTCCGATAATGCTGTTAAAATGAATGATTATCTGGATAATGTTGCAGGTATTAAGCTTAACGCATGCAGATATAATGAAGTAAAATGTAACAGAATTTATGGTCCTGGTTATCTATTGGGAAATTCTGCTGTTCGTTCCCCTTTTGGAATTGAAATTGCTTTTACGACTGAAACAAGGTATTCTTGTAATGAAACTAATGAAACTTATACAGGCATTGGTTTTGAAGACGATTGTTCTGGTACAGATTTCAGGGGAAATAAAATGCGAAATCATTCGAGAGGACTGTGGTATAACAGATATGCAACAACCGGATATCAGAGCTACAAAGGAAACAAATGGCTTGGAACAAGCATCCCCAATTATCCGGATACAGCAGCCGTACATGATGGATTCTTCGCTGCTGATCAATATTATATTGGGCCATGTCAAAATTGTTTACCTCCTTCTATTAAGCCAATGGCGAATTGGTTCTTTAATTTTACAACTGGTAATGATTTTGAATGTGAACTTATGGTTCCGGCTTGTGCTGATTATGGACATGAAGAGAAAAAATGCAGATACTCAGACACAATATTAAATGGAGCCGATTACTTAATAGCGGCTGATAGTATTAATTATATTGCATATAATGATGAGCTTTATTGGTCCCAGGATAGATATTTATTTGATAAACTGAATTCAAATCCAGGGTTGTTAACCGGTAATCCTCTGATGCAAAGTTTTTATTCCCTATCCCTGAACAATTCTGTAGGCCAGTTCCAAGCAGTAGAAAATCATACTAAATCAGCTATGACAGCTGATGAAACCACTGCCCAATATATCAGCGATCTATCACGCAGGACATTCGTTATAATTGATTCTATTGAAACTATTAATACAATATTAAGTACTGCTCTAAACTATGCTGACAGTGTAAAATATAATGAAATCATTGTTGCCTTGAAATTGAATCTTAACATCCTCAGCCAAATAATAAATGAGGCAACCCTGGGATTGGAATATCTAAGATCATTATTGGTTGAAGATCTTGTTAGCGAAAATAATGGTCTTTCCTCTACAACCTTAATCGAGGCAAATGAAAAAGCAGTCAGGGATCTTTATTTGAAGACAGTTGCCGTCGGAAATAATAACTTTACTCAAATACAATTGGAAATTATTCGTAATATTGCGTTACAATGTCCGTTATCAGGTGGAAAGGCTGTATATTTTGCCAGAAGCTTATATTGTAGTATTCGAGATACAATAATTAATGAAAATGGTTTATGTATGCCACAAAGTATTATTAAATCCAAACAAATTACACCTGAAAATGAGACAGAAATTCATTTTTCTTTTTATCCTAATCCGGCATTAAATAGTGTACAGCTATTCTGGAATCATTCCGTAGAACAATTTGCTGAAGTACAGGTATTTGATCTGCTTGGAAGAAAAGTACATACCCAGGTCATCGATTTATCCGGTACTATTGGAATGATTAATATTACAAGCTTGATAAATGGAATTTATTTCCTAAAAATAAGAACCGAATGCGGAAATTCAATTAATTGTGGAAAGCTAGTCGTTACAAGATAATTAAATTAAAATTGAAAACGCATGTTAAATTTTATTAATTAGTGGTCAGCCTGGTTACTTAACTAAATTGGGGAAACCAGGCTGATCATGTTACTTTGTATTTACGGTAAATGAATGAGCAATTAAATAATAAATATTAATAGATGAAAAATATTATACTTATATTTTCTCTTTTCATTTTTGGTTACCTGCCTGTTTCAGGCCAGTATTTTAATGAGACTAAAAGAGATTATCAGTGGATAGGTGGCTATGGCCCTCCATCACCTCCGTACCATGGTGGTTGTGGAATAAATTTTAATGATATTCCCTTTTCAACTGATACTTTCACTTTGACCTCCTTAAAGTTGAGGGGTGATATAGGAGCCATTTCCGATTGGAAGGGAGAGCTTTTATTTTATACTAACGGGCGGGTAGTGATAGATAAAACAAACAATATTATGCCCAATGGACAGGAATTGAATATTGGACCAGCGTATTATAACTACCCAGCCCATTATCCTATCTATCAAGGCATTGT
>JAPLFI010000205.1 GCA_026390755.1 Ignavibacteriota bacterium | reverse complement strand
AACTTGCTTTTCAGGCTTACCTCGCGGCAGGATATAGCCTTAACGAAACATTTTCTCTGCGGCTCGGTTACAGATATTTCGACGACCATTACGTAAAGGGTAATTTTCTGTATGATGTCGGATTCCAGGGATTTGAATTCGCGGCAACAACGAGATTCTGAGATACACACTGCTGTAATTCTAAAAAACGTGTGACCTGTCCGGTTACACGTTTTATAGTAACAAATACGTTCAGAGAAAAAATAATTTTTAAAATACTTCTCCGAGAGTCAGGAATACTCCTCTTGAATTATAATTTCCGATACCGTAGTCAACGCATATATTTGTTCTCGAATTTTTATCAAGTTTGATTCTGAGCCCGACGCCGCCGGCAGGCTCCACATAATCAAATAGTTTTACTCCCGCATCAGGGTTACTGATTGTCAAAGCATTCGCGAAAAATACCAGCCCTAATAATCCGTTTGATGTGATGTTTATTCTGTTTTCAATTTCGGCATATAACAAGTTTCGTCCCCTGAATCTCCCCTGAATATAGCCCCTCGACATTGCATTGTTTTTGTCCCAGCTGCTCGCCGGTAATGACATGTAAGGGACACTGCCGTTTAAAATAATATTCCCCATGAACCAGAGCGCAAGCCTGTTAGAATTTTTTTCATTAAAAGACCGGAATCCTCTGAATTCGCAAACAATTCTTTGGGAGTTACGTGTACTACCGATTGCCTTACTGTAATTATAGTACTGGAGACCTAACATATACCCGTTGTAAGTGTTGACTGTGTTATCTCTTGAATCATAATTTACATTAATCACAATACCAGAAGATAAATACTTCAGGCTGTCGAACCCGTTCTGACTGCTGTAAGTATTGTGAATATTAGGATAAATAAATTTATCATCGCTGTCTATAGTGTTAATCGAATAATAAGATTCAAGACTGTATCCCAATCCGGCATAGAAATTTTTAAAAATTTTTTTCAAAATGTTTTGATTAAATCTGATGAACTTAAATTCCATATTCTGCTGTGCATCCGGCAATGTTCCCGTTCCGAGTCCGTAAGTATTCTGCGTAAATTTCCACAGCCTGAAATCTCCCTGCAAGCTCCATTTGTTGTTTTCGGTAAAGATGCCTGTCTGTGCGGACAGTTTGAATTGATTCATAACCGAATATGATATCCCCGAAGAAATGTATGAGTTTGTTGTGCGCGCGGGATCTCCCGTAAACCATGATACAGAGGCGCTCACTCCGACAAGAAAACTCGTTGCGGGGTTGTATGAAATACCCGGCAAAATGCTAACCGAAACATTTTTTCTTATATCTATCTTTGCTAATTTTTCCGGCAAGCTGGCTTTTTTACCGAATATATGATGCAATATATCTTTTACGTCTGTTTGCCCGGCAGTGTTTTCATTGTTCGCTCCGGTACTGTCCTGTGAGAGTGATACTTCAACGCTGAGAATTAAAAAGAAAATTGCGGTAAAGATTATTTTCTCCGTAAGGAAACAGACTGCTTTCATTTTGAAATATTATTTTATTCCAGAAGTTTTGAAACTTCGACGAGTGAACTGAGAGGGTCAACTTCCACGCTGAATCCCCTCTTTTCGAACACTGAAATCATTCGCTTATTATCCGCGGTTGTCTGCGCTGTGATGGTTTTCAATCCCCATTTACGAGCAATCTCAAAACAATAATCCGTCAGAATTCCTCCGAGGTCACGGTTCTGCCACGTGTCAGTTATTAAAATCGCATATTCAACACTTTCATGATCGGGGTCGGCAATAAGCCTGCCGATGCCTATTAGTTTTTTATTTTCGCCTTCTTTCACCTCAGCAACTATGGCTATCTCACGGTCGTAATCAATGTAACAGTAACGCGCGGCTACTGCATGCGAATCCCACTGAAAAAAATACCTGAAACGTGAATATATAGATTCCTTCGAACAGCTTTTGAGCATTTCCATCCAGAGCGGCTCGTCCTCGGGCTTAATCGGGCGGAGCAGTATTTCCGTTCCGTCATTAAGTACAATCTGTTTCACATACTCTTCGGGATACGGACGAATTGCAAGGTGAGAATACGGCTTCACAATTTCACCTATAATTTCCTTATCAATTACAACGCGGGCATCAAGAGCGATTGCGCCGCCCGGATAAACGAGAAGCGGATTTACGTCAAGCTCTGCTATTTCGGGGTAATCCGCCGCGAGATACGAGATGCGTATAAGAATCTCAATAAGCTTATTTATATCGGTCGGTGGTTTACCGCGGTATCCTTTCAGAAGCGGGTATATTTTCAGCGAGCGAAGCATATTCAGTGCAAGCCGCTGGTTCAGAGGCGGAAAGCCCAGGACGCGGTCTTTGAAAAGTTCCGCTCCGGTGCCGCCCATACCCGTGAGTATGATTGTACCGAATGTATCATCTTTTTTAATGCCGAGTATCATTTCCACGGCGTCTTTTTCCTTAACCATTTTTTGAATCGTAACTCCGTCAATACGCGCATCAGGAGCTTTTTCAGTGATCCCGTTTACCATACGCCTGTAAGAATCAAACAGCATATCCTTATCAACTATGTTCAGTATCACACCGCCCATATCGGATTTATGAGTGATATCAGGTGAATTAATTTTCATGACAACGGGATATCCCGTGATTTGAGCTATTTCGGCGGCTTCGTCCGCATTTGAAGCGGCAACCGGTTTTACAACCGGAATTCCATAAGCTTCAAGAACCGATTTGGAAAGTTCTTCCGAAAGAATGTTCGTTCCCGAAGGAATAATTGAATCAAAGCTTTCGCGCAATTTAATACGGTTTGGGGAGAAATTAACGTCAACATTCTTCGGTGTCTCATAAAGCCATTCGAGATTACGGGAATAAGCAACGAGCGACATAAACGCTCGTACGCCCTGCTCGGGTGTCTGATAGACAGGAATTCCAGCATCTGTCAATATACGGTTTCCTTCCCGCATTTTTTCTCCGCCGAGAAACGCGGCAAGTATTGGTTTTTTAGTATCACCTGCAAGCTGACTTATCCCGCGCGCAACGGCAGACGGATTTGTCATTGACTGCGGCGTTATTATTACAAGAACAGCGTCAACTCCTCTATCCGCAAGGAGTATTGACACTGCTTTGGAGACACGTTTTGAATTCGCATCACCGAGCACATCAACAGGATTGCCGTGAGACCAGAAAGCGGGCAAATTCAGGTTTAGCTGTTCCATTGAATCTTCGCTGAGTATCGCGAGCTTGCCTTTTTTTTCCATAAGCATATCAGTTGCCATAACGGCAGGTCCGCCTGCATTCGTTACTATACCGAGTTTTGGTCCTTTCGGAATTTTATTCCTGCCAATGAGCTCAACCACGTCGAAAATATCTCCTATATCAAAAACCCGCGTTATACCGACGCGCCTGAAAGCCGCGTCATAGATAGCATCCTCGGCGGCGAGAGCTCCGGTATGTGATGCGGCAACTTTTGCCGATTCCGGAAAACGTCCCGCTTTATAAGCCACAATCGGCTTTGAACGTGCAAATGAGCGGGCGGCAGTCATGAACTTTCTTGTGCCCGTGATGGACTCGGCATAGAGAATAATTGATTTCGTTTTATCGTCTTCACCGATAAAGTCTATAAGGTCGGCAAAGTCAACATCGAGGGAATTCCCGATTGAAATGAAATATGAGAAACCGATTTTCTTTTCGATTGCCCAGTCGAGAACAGACGTACAAAGCGCGCCTGACTGCGAAATAAATGCAATATTACCCGATTTCGGTATTCCTGATGCAAAGCTGACATTCAGATTGAGCCCGGGAACAATCAGTCCGAGGCAGTTCGGACCCATAATTCTTAAACCGGGAAATTTTTTCAGTGACAATTTAATTTCATCTTCAAGTTTAGCACCGTCCGCACCTGTTTCGCGGAAACCGGCAGACATGATAATAATATTCTTCACTCCCGCTGTTCCGCATTCGAGTACTGTTTCAGGTACTTTAACGGCAGGAGTGCAGATAACGGCAAGGTCAGGAACTTTCGGCAGGCTCTTAACATCTTTATAGCATTGGATGCCGAGCACCGCTTCGCTCGCGGGATTAACGGGATAAACAACTCCGCGGAAACCGCTTGCGACGAGGTTGCTGAGAACTTTTCCGCCTACACTGTTTGGATTTATCGTAACGCCTATGAGTGCAATGCGCTGAGGATTGAAAAAACTATCGAGTTTATGTACGCCCATTTCAATAATTTTGGTATGTCTGTAAGAAAATGTAAAATTAGCTTTTTAAGCGCATAGAATAAATGCAAATATAACGGAGATTGAAATGCGGAATAATAAATGGATAAAAAAAGATAAGGAAACTTACGGCAAAATATTTTCTATTACAATCCCATATCAAACGAGAGAAATGTGTTATTATTATTGACAAAATTACTTAAGCGAAAGCCCATACGAAGATAACCGACGTCCATTAAATTGGCTATGCCGAAACCAATTTCGGTGTACCATCCTTTGGTGACGCCGAAATCCTTAACGGAGGAATAATCCCTCGTCTGCTGACGCACTGATGTATATCCCGCTCCGAAAAATCCGAGAAAAGTAAGCTTCCGCAGTACCGGAACGTTAAAAGGAAAGAATTTACCGAAATTGTTCTCGACGTTCATCCAGTAAGCGACATCGCCGAAAAATTCACCGTAGTCAACAACGATAAACGAAAGGTCTTTCGGATATCCGAAGAATTTCTGTTCGAGACTAGCCAGCATCTGATAGGGCACACTGCCGAGGAGATAAACAGTCCCGATTTTGTAATTCAGATTAAGATATGAAAATATATTACTGTAACCTGCTAAACTCAGATTATAGCGTTTAAATTCGAAACTGCTTCCTAATTTCCTGCCTGAATAATCAAAATCAAATAATATTACAGGGAAAAAAGTCGCTTTCCTTATTGAAATATCATTATCACCCCAGTCCGTATATTTATATCTATTCAGGTCTATTCTCAGGCGGATTCCGATATTCCTCAACAGTCCTTCATTCACGGGCGGATTATCGGCGTAAACAGCATCCTTGCGGTAAAAGCTGAATTGTGTATTGACGTATGCATTCTTCTGCTCTTCCTGAGAATATTTCAGTGTTGCAGTAAATTTTGACGTCAGAAAACTTTTACCTAATTCCGCATAAAAGCCGCTTGCGTTATAATAATTCATTTTATCCTTATGAGTGAAAAGCGTATATATATCGTTCATCAGATAAATAAAGACATTAGGAGATTTATGCAACGGCAGAGTGTTATAATACACACCGGCAGAAAGTTTAACGGAACGGTTTTTCGTAAGATTAAGATCGGTATTCAGATTATATTTCAGCATATAATCCGCGCTCCCATAACCCATCATTGCATTAAAAACATATTTTTTAAAATACAGGTCGTATGTAAACGACAGTGCAGGGACATGCCCTTCGGCGCGCGTAAAACGGTATGCATCGAGAATATTTAATGAAAGATTTCTGCCAAAATTAATCGTTGAACCGCCGAAAGAAATAAATCCCGGTTTCTGCTGATTAACAATTGACAATTTCTCAAACTCTTCTTTTTCTTCAGGAGTTTTCAGATAATCCCACTTTTCCCAGTATTTACTTTGAGGTTTATCAGCGTCCTTGTTAATTTCCACATCAAAATCGTCAAAAACTCCTTTGGCTACGGGTTGATTGAATTTATAATCAGATATAACAGTTTTGTTAATAATAGAAAATCTGATTAATTCCATAAATGAGCCGTACGCTTTAACAACCATTCCGGTCGGCATGACGAATGATAAACCACTACTATCGTTATAAACTTCATAATTTTGTACGAACCTTATAGTATTGAGAATAAACAAATTTGTAGCTGAATTTGTTTGCAGATTGATTTTTCTCAGTGTAAAAATGCTGTCATTAATATACAGATATCCTTTGAATCCCGGGAAAATACCGCTTTTAAAATCTGTTTTTATCCTGAATACGCGTTTTCCTTTTTCATACTCTATGCCGTCAAGCCGGTAATCGTAATATCTGATATATTTCGCCGATAACGGGCTCGGAACGGTTACTACACCCAGGTCAACCCGCTCATCGTATATATTCAAAACAAGTACGTTTGGTATTATTTTTTTCAGGGATGAAGTGACCCGTCTTGATATTACCTTCTGATCTCTTTTTCCATCGTTGCTGAGTGTAACATTTTCTTCATTTTCGCTGAGTCCAAGAATTTTATGCTCTGACGTATCCTGAATATTCATTAACTCATCTATCCCTGTAATCAGTCCTGCCCGTAAAACGGTTTTTGAATATGCATGATATCTTACTTTTTTCAGTAATTTTATCTGCCTGCTGCCCAATCTTACAGTGTTATTAATGATTTCGGAAACAGCCGGAATATTTTGTTTTAAGCTGTCCGTCAGTAACGGTAATGATGATGAATCATCATCCCGTATCTTCGAAACGGAATCTGTCAGATTTAACGTATGGTCATATATTTTATCAGTGAAAATTCCGACTTCGTATATTTCCCGGGCAATTAACAGATTTGCGGAAAAAATAAAGAAAGATACAAAACAAAATACTCTGACAGCGATTGCAAAAAATATTTTCAAACCTGAATTTATCACAAGCAAAATTTATCAGAAGAAATATTTCATATTCAACAGCATATTAACGAATTTGATAGTGTTATTAAATCTGTTTTCCTGATACCATTGATAAGTGATAATAAGTCCGATATCAAAGTCATCTCTTCCCGTATAATTAATTTGCAGAAGCGCACTTTGCGGACGTCCGATAACTTCATCCGAATACTGATAATTAGTATTATTGTACGCAATACCGAATCCGAAAGGCACATTTGTAACCGGCAAAATATCGGCATCAAAACCTATACCAAAATTAGTAACCCATTCCTGCCCTTTTGTCCGGTCCACCGACGAGCCGTATCCGATTTCAAATATCGCATTAGCGCCGAATACCTTATTAAATGCATAAGCGCAGCGCACCCCTCCGAATACTCTTGTTAAGGGTGTGGTTTGGATAATTTTATTATCAGTAGTAATTTTACCGCTGTCAATAACTCCTTTCACGAAATCGTAAAGGTTTATCATTGTCGCGGCCTGACTTGTTACTTTAATATTTCCCGAAAGCGCCATTTTCCTGGTTTCCATCAACTTTACGAGCCAACCGAGTTCCAGACCTGAAGCGAAGTTGACTCCGTTTGATAATAGAGCCTGCATTTCGGTTCCCATTCGCCCGGCTACCTGGAATCTGCCGGAAAATGCGAGCCAGTCACGTATTGTCTGCTGGTATTCAAAATCAATGGTTGTGAAAAGCAGGTTACCTTTTAAAGCAATAAGTGACTTACCGTTAAATACCAGTACAGGAGACTCGAACTCCAGCGTCTGACCAATGCCGAGTCCGGACCGGACATACGTTTTAATAAACGGGTCTTTCACAACCGGATTAGTGATAAACTTATGTCCGTTCAGATGCGGCTTTGGAATAAGTAAAACACTGTCCCTTGTATTTTCCGTTATTGCTGTCTGCGCATTCCCGGAGTTAACAGTAAAAACAAAAAGGAAAAACGAAACTATTAAAGCCGCAATATACTGCAGACCGCATAAATTAAATTTTATTCTCATCATTTTCCTCTCCCCTTACCCGATTTTGTTAGCGGAAAATTCAGGTTTGCAAGAATCTGAAACCCGCCCATGGTAAACCTTGCGGGGAAACTTGTAATCGTGACATTATCTCCGTTATATGCGTTCATAAGACCGACGGTGTAACGGGCTTCCAAGTTCAGTTCCGGCATTCCGATTCTGAACCTTGCTCCCACTCCGAAAAATACCTGAAGGTTAAATTTTCGTATCGCATAAGCGATATCCTTTTCGGGAATAGTTTCATCCCGAAGGTTTTTCATGCCGGCATTCATGAGAAAACCTAAATCAACTCCGCTGGTGAAATAAGTGACATTATTGAAAGCCAGCACCTTCAAATAAACAGGAACGCTGATATAATTCATGTTTGCCTGCATTGAATCTATATAAACATCGTTGCCTGCGTCGTACTGTAACACAGTTCCGCATTGCAGATAACGCGGCTGAAGTCCGATTTTAATTCCGTTGCCGACGGGAATCTCTCCGTTCAGTCCGAATGTAAACTTAACTGCGCCCGAATAGCTGAAATTCTTCGGGGAATCACCGGAAAGTGAATAAAGTGAAAGTCCACCGGTTATGCCTATCATGGGCTGGTTTAATATCTCTTCACCTGATTTCGTCTGAGCATTAAGCACCATTCCGATAAAAAGCAAAAAAGAAATAAGATAATAAAAACGTAATTTCATTGAGTCTGTATGTTAAATTTAATATTTACCGGTAAACCGGAAATATTGTATAAAATAGTAAACAATAATGAGGTCTGTCCCGAAGTTACATACTGCGCATATAACGAACTGATGTGTAAAAAAATTAAAGATGCAGGAAAAAACGTTTTCAAAACAGCTGTAATTAATATTTTCAATCCCGTATGTATCATAAGCAAAATATAATTATATATAACATTAAATTAATGCTAAAAAATTTTACATAAAAAAACGGGACTGAATTTTAAAGAACTTTTTCAGTAGTTTAATTTGTTTTAATTACAGATTTTAATCTAAATAATATGAACAGATTGGCACAAACAAAAACATACAAAATTGTTACGTGGAACGTAAACGGCATTCGAGCCTCACTCAGAAAAGGATTTTTAGACTGGTTCGCGGCGGCTGATGCCGACGTGGTTTGCGTGCAGGAAATCAAAGCGCTGGAAGAACAACTGCCTGCAGAACTCAAAGAGATAAACGGATATACATCGTATTTCTTTTCGGCAAAACGCAAGGGTTACTCCGGCGTGGCAACTTACACGCGTATTAAAGCGGCGGAAACATTATTCGGAATTGATAATGAGCATTATGACCACGAAGGGCGCTTAATATTATCAGATTTCGGAAAGTTCGTGCTGGCAAATGTTTATTTCCCGAACGGCGGACGCGGACCCGAAAGAGTGAAATACAAACTTGATTTCTACAATGAACTGTTCTTTCTTCTTCAGAAAAAATACAGCGGAAGAAAAGGCGTAATAGTAACGGGTGATTTCAATACTGCCCATAAGGAAATTGACCTTGCAAGACCGAAAGAGAATAAGAAGACATCGGGATTCCTGCCCGAAGAACGGGCGTGGATTGATAAAATTATAAATCTCGGTTATGCGGATATATACAGAAAATTCCATCCCGAACCAGGAAGATATACTTACTGGGACGTCTTCACGCGCGCCAGGGAACGAAACGTGGGATGGAGAATTGATTATTTTATGGTATCGGAAGATATTGCCGGTAATGTAATATCATGTGAGATTAACGACGGCGTACAGGGTTCCGATCACTGCCCGGTAACACTTGAGATAAAAATATAGTACTGAACAGATAACAAATAAGTTACACAGAAAAACTTTCCCGAGAATAAGAGCAAAAGAAGTTACACAGAGGGCCATGGAGAAAGAACTAAGAGCATTTGCCACAGATTCTCAGATTTTTAAAGAACAGTTTTAAGAACAAAGAGCGGTGGATTCCAGCTTAAAACATGTTGGAATGGCAAATCCACATAGTGCTGACGGTTAAATCCAGATGATTTTGGGGAAATCTTTTTTTGGATTAGCTATGCCGTTGGTATAAATGGCATAGCGCAGTGCATCCATTGCATGGTCATTAAATTTGACCGGCTCATCGAGAATATTTCCGTTTTGTTTATCCACAGCCCAGACATAATCTCGGAGTTCCCTGTTAAAATTCACATTACCGGGCTGTGTAAATATTTCGCATTGCTTGACAAAATCAATTCCAGTGCATACGTTTTTTTTAGCGGGCACGGCTTTAAATTTACTTCTCCTAATTTCCTCGATGCGGGCAGGTTCAGCGGAATCGGCATAGACATAAGAGTTTTCAGGAATATTTTCTTTCATAAACCTGATAAGGTCGGCATTAGTAAGTTTAGAGCAATACAAAAGTTCCGTAACATAAAACACTTTATCTTTAATTCCAATTTTAAGAATACACGCCGGGTTATTATATCCGAAATCAACGCCATAGATCAGGAAGTCATACGCTTCGGGAAATACGGAAGTTGATTTAACGTGCGTATAAATTTGTCCTTCAATCATTGCATATTCGCCGAGACCATAAACACGCCAGAACCGTTCATCCAGTTTTTTCAGATTTTCGAGTTCATCCACATAACTCTTCTGGACGTTGGGATTATCCATATATGTAGATTTAATCAGGGTAACGCCGTCGAGAGAACTAAGGCGTTTATTGATGTAAGAATTTTCATTCTTTGGATTATAAGTAAGGAAGATCTGATTAATCTTCCCGTCGTTTATCCTGCCGCTGAGACGTGTTTTAAGCATTGCAAAATCATCAAAAGTAAATTCCTCGGCTTCCTCCATCCAGATATAATTAAATTCAGTTGACTGTAACTTGGTCGGTTCGTCAATAGAAGTAAAGAAAACGAGATTATTATTAAGCGCATAAGTACGCATAGTTTTGTTATGGTCAAACTCATTATAATATCCATATTCTTTGAGCAAATCAATAAAAAGCTTATATGCGGTAATACGGAGACCCGGAAGATACTTGCGGGTGACAAGAAAAGTTTTACCGGTTTCGTTAGTCAGTTTATAAATAAAGAGCTGACAGACAGAATACGACTTTGAGCTGCGGGCGCCGCCTTCATTAAGGACGACAGTAGTTTTAGCCCGGAGATTCCTTTTAAAGACGGAAGTAACGGATGCTATTTTTTGTTTAGAGTTCATATTATTAAAATATAAGAAAGCGAATAAGTTTAACAGAGTAACCTAAGCTGGAGAGGCACCGAAAAGACTGCCTGACAGGAAAACATTTCAAAGTGTGAAAAAGTTTTCCTGAGTCGTTATAACAAACTAAATAACAGTAACTTACAGCAATTTTCATGTTTTCCGATGTTTTCCCAAGTTTTCCTGTTATAACGCAAAGAATTAATAAACAACAACTTAAACTGATTTCAGTGTTTTCCGCGGTGCCAAAAATAGTT
>JAPLFI010000435.1 GCA_026390755.1 Ignavibacteriota bacterium | reverse complement strand
AGCATCTGTCAGACGCATAACTCTGCCGTTTACTGAATTTGAAGCAGTCGAGCCGCTCATTCTGATTGCGCCAATATTTATATTGGTCAGGTTGCCTGCCGGATAAAGCACAGTCGCTTCCTGCCAGTAAATCGTTGACGGATAATAACTGTTTATATAATCATTCGGCGGAGTTGTCGTCGGGTAAAGTCCTATATCAAGTGAATCCTGCGGTACATGGCTTAGTGTATATGTTCCGTTCGATTGAATGTTAGCAGAATCAAGAACTATTATGCTTCCGTTCGTCTTATTTAGTTTTATAGCTTTCACAATCCCTGACGTTACGGGCTGATTATTGTCTGCATATTTCACAGTGCCGGTAACCAAGTATTCTATGCTCGCGCCCCCAGTAATTGTTTTTATTAAAACTTTTTGATATTCGTATATTCCCCAGCCTGTATTCTGATTGGCGAAGAACAATTTATTTAAATTACTCGGAGTATATTGATTTACCCAGTTTTCCCCTCCGTTATTCGTCCTTCTGATAAAATATCCACCTGCATACCCGCATATCCAACCTGTATCTTTATTGTAAAAGTATAGATTATATGCCGTCGTATTTAAGGAATCTTTTTTAACCCAGTTTATACCTCCGTTAGTCGACTTTTTAAGCATTCCGTCAAGAAAGTAACCCGTTGTGGCATCAGGAAAACTTAATTTTGAATTCTGCATTGATTCGTTCCACAGTATCGTATCCCTATATACCCAGTTCCACGTATATCCTGTATTTGTTGTTTTGAAAATAACTCTTCTTGCCGGCGGAACGTCGGAAGTTCCTAAACCGTAAACCCAGCCTGTCTGTGAATTAGCGAAGTAAATAGATCGTAATCCATATCCGCCCGATATAGAATCGGATATCCAGTTAAGCCCGCTGTTTGTTGTTTTTATGCATATTCCTTTTGATGCCATTCCGCTGATGTCTGAACCGTATCCGATTGCGAATACATTATTCCCGTCTGCAATGGCGAGGTCATAAAACCGCGGTCCCCATGTATCATAATATTGTGTTACCCAGTTTATTCCTCCGTTTGTTGTTTTAAGTATTACTGCATAATCCATACTAAATCCGGGGTAATTTACCATACCGCCGGCTGTCCAGCCTGTTAAGGGATTTAGAAACCTGATGGAATAAAGTGTGTAATTAGTACCTGCACTGTACAACGTCCAGTTTGTCCCTCCGTTAGTGGTTTTCAGAACTCGCCCAGAGTCTGAACAAATCCAGCCCGTTTGAGCATCAATGAAAAATATATCAATAGGGGAATATGGCAGAGGGCTTTGCTGTACAAACCAGCCCTGCTGTGCCTGTATCTTTGAAATTAATATAACCTGACTTATAACGATAAGCAAAATAACAAGTGTCTTTTTCATAACTATAAGGTGTTTTAATTTTTATAAATTATTTCATTTTTTTATAATCCTTTAAAGTGATCGATTTATCCCAGATTGTATTGAATACTTCTGCATGGCTTTCGGCAAAATCCTTATTCCTTATAATTATATCTGCTTCGTTGTAGCGGGGAACTGATTTGTCTACAATATTCATGAAAACTATTTCCCTGTCGATTATAGTGTAGTTGGGTATTTTTGCTTTGCTTAGCCTTAACTGTTCGCCGTATCCTTCAAACTTTTCGAAAATTTTCACTAAATCTTTCGGCACCGCTTCAATCCATTTATCTTCTTTCTTAAGCTTCAGCCCGCTTCCGATTTCGTAAATTGATTTTATTATTCCGCCGTTTTTTATGAACCGTTCAGCCGTACGGTCAACATCGTCGGAAATGTACAACTCAAGCCTTACCATAAAGAGAATTTCACTCTTCGCGTTCTTTAATAGTTCAAAAAATTTCTGCTCGCGCTGTTGATTATATCCCCGTATAAGCTCTATGTTTGAATTATCCGGTCTCTCGGATTTCGAATTGTATAGCGGTTTGAGGCTCTTGAATGTTTCTGCAAATGACTTCGATTTTTTCTCTTTTTCGCGCTCAAGGTTCATTTGTATTTTGCCTAATATCACATCAGGGTCAATCATTTCATACATAAGTATAGAATTAGTTTCTATTTCGTTGCAGTATCCCTTGCTGACAAATGATTTCAGAATTGAATAAACATCAGTTCGCGTAACTTTTGCGGATTTGGATATTTCCGTAGCGGACATAAGGCGTCCCTGCAGAAGTGCGAGAAAAATTTTGGATTCGTTGTCAGTGAATCCCAGCGACCGTAATTTTAATACTAATTCAGTCATTTATAAAATGTTGTGGTAAAATGAGCGCCAAGTTAAGCTTAAACTAAATCCGTACAAACAAATAACGGATTGAATTCTAATTAGGTGAAGCGGGGAGTTGCGACCACGCTAAGTCCTAATCGCGGTAAAACTCTGTAGCCGCGTAGCGAGAAGTCAGTTAGTATCGGGAAACGGATATTAACTAAGCGACTCGACAAAGTAACCTGAAAGGGTGCGACGCAAAAGACCGGGTTGTAATGCAAATGAACACATAGGTAGCCTCGTAAATATCAGAGACTAAGATGGACGAGCCTCTATTTTATGGGCGAAGTCAGAATCATAAATGCGGAACGCAGAATAAGAAGATAAACCTGCACACAGAGAACGATTTATGACATCCTCGGGGTATTAGTGACGACACGGTCAGACAGAAAGTTTAGGAACTTGGGAAGCCCTCGCTTGCCTTACTTGAGAAATATAAGTAAGAAGAGGTACTTCTTATAAGGCAACGAAAGAGAAGGAAAGCAGGCAGGGTGGCGGACGAGACCGTAGTACTGATGATAGCAATGCAACATAACATTGCAGGAGGAAAGGGTCTCTACTGAATAAAAGCTTTTAAAGAAAAGAAGGATTAATGTATTGCGAGAGCTAACAAGCGTAAATAAGATTCAGGAATTTCAGAGAAAGCTGTACGAGAAAGCGAAAGCCGACAAGAAGTACAGGTTCTACAGTCTGTATGATAAAACATATCGTATGGATATATTGGAAGAAGCCTATCGCAGAGCCAAAGCCAATGGTGGAGCAAGCGGAGTTGACGGAGAAACCTTTTCAGCAATAGAAGCAAAAGGAGAAGCCGAATACTTGGCAGTACTTCAGGAAGAACTAAAGCAAGAGCAATACAAACCAAAACCGGTAAAGCGGGTGTATATCCCAAAGGCAAACGGAAAACAAAGACCATTGGGAATACCAACCGTAAGGGACAGAATAGTACAGACAGCATTTAAAATGGTACTTGAACCAATATTTGAAGCCGATTTTATGGAATCAAGTTATGGATTCAGACCAAAGAAAAGCGCTCACGGTGCTATACGGGAAATAGCAAAATACCTGAACTGGGGTTGTGAAGAAATCTACGATGTAGATGTTGAGAAATACTTCGATACTGTAGAGCATTCCAAGTTATTAAAACTAATTGCCCTGCGAATATCAGACGGAAAGATACTGCGTGTAATAAAGCAGTGGCTTAAAAGCGGATATGTAGAAGAAGGACAACACAGACAAAGTAAAAGAGGCACACCTCAAGGCGGGGTAATAAGTCCGTTACTGGCGAACGTATATTTAAACCCGATAGACAAAGCATTTGAACGAAGCGGAATGGGAAAACTTAAAGAAGGCTCGATACATATGGTCAGATATGCCGAAGACATGATAATTCTTGCAAAGAGGAACTTAGAAAAAGGAATCAAGAAACTTGAACACTACATCGGAAGATTAGGGCTAAGTCTGAATAAGGAAAAGACCCGCAGACTAAACCTGATAGAAGATAAGAAAGTAGAGTTTTTAGGATTTTATTTCTTTAGGACAGAAAACAAGAAGACTAAGAAACGATTAATACTTGTTTCACCAAGTCCGAATAGTCAAAAGCGGTGCAGAGAAAGAATAAGGAAACTAATCAATCACAAGCTGCCGCTAAAAGTTCAAGACCAAATAGGGAACGCAAACAAGTTTCTTACAGGCTGGACAGGCTACTACAGGCTTGGAAACAGTTCAAAAGCTCTGAATAATATTCGTGACTACACGAACAAACGACTAAGACATCTTCTTCAAAGAAATAAAGGAAAAAGCGGTTACGGTTGGGGGAAAATCGGTTCAGATACAATATACGGAAAGTTAGGATTGTTCTATAACTACAAAGTTCAATGGCTTTAACAATCAAGTATGCTTTATTTAGGAAAGCCGTATGAGGGAAAACCTCACGTACGGTTTGACGAGGGTTCAAGGAAAACAGATTCCACAATGGGAGTACTGCGTCCTTGTCCTACTCTACACTACAACAAATTATAAATATATTTATATAAAGTCAAGTACAGAAAAATAAAAAATACAGCGTCCGAAATCTTCTGTTTTACGAAACTATTTTAGTTATTTCCGATTTATCTATTCGAAGAAGAGATTATAAATATCAGAAATTATAATTAAAGTTAATCTTAGTGTCGGGAGAGAAGGAAACTCTCATTCGATTATTTTTTAAGATAAGAAAGTTAATGAGGTCTGCGGCGATGAATGTGCCGAGTATTACCGGTGCGGATAAAGATTTTTGGTTCGCATCGGGATAGCCGGATTCATTGAAGAGGTTGTTCTTTCCGTTTATGATTTCTTTCCTTAATGAGAAAATAAGCGCGGCACTGCCTGCTCCGATTAAAGCCCCGGCAAACACGTCTGACGGATAATGCACTCCGAGGTAAATTCTTCCGTAACCGATTATCACAGCATAAAAAAAACTCCCGGCAATAATAGCAGGTTTGTCAGTATAGCGAAGTGTTAACGATGTTGCGATTGAAAATGCCATTGATGTATGTCCGGAGGGAAAAGAATATCTGTCGGTGAGGGAGTTACCGCGATTAACGTGTACATTCCTTAAAGTGACAGAAGGGCGTTCACGCTTTATTAAGGTCTTCATTCCAAAAGTCACTGCAGTGCTCGTTATTTCGGATAGCATTAGCAGAACACCTGTATTTTCATCGTAGTAATTATTTCCTGCTCGTCCGATTCCGATCAGTCCAAGCGGAAGTACTATAGAAACAGGTAAAAGAGTTTTATCGGTTATAGGAATAACGGCATCGGAGAATCCGTTACGTGTGTTATTGATTGTGCGGAATAAACGTACGTCAATGTTGTTTGGTTCGGTGTAATGAGATGTGTCTGACAATCCGCGGAAGCCCTGTGCACCGGCGGAAGAAGTGAGGAAGAGAATTATGAATAATATTTTGTAAATTCGTGAATGCAAAAAAATAAAAAATAATTTGCCGCAGATTACACAGATTAGAAGACTATTATTTTTGTTCTTAGTTATTTTCGCCTAAAATATGATAAAGTTCCATTCCTACCCTCAAATAGTTCTTCAAATTTCACAACTTTCTTTTTGTAATGACTATTATTTTTGAATATTTCATTAGTTAAATCTGTGAATCTGTGGCTATTTTTAATAACGCTGAGTAGTTACGATTTCTTAATCTATATTGTTTTGTTTCAGCCATTCTTCATTGTGGAACTTTGACAGGTATCTTTCACCCGTATCGCAAACAATAAATACAACGAGACCGTTTTCATCAAGATTCCTTGCTGTCTCTATAGCCGCGTAAGTGAGTGTACCGGTTGAAGCGCCGCAGAAGATTCCTTCTTCCCGGGTAAGAGTACGGCATGTGCTGATTGAATCTTCATCGGTTACGTCAATAACTTCATCAACATAATCAAAGTTCATTATTTCGGGAATAATATCGAGTCCGATTCCTTCAATCAGATACGGAGCGGCTTCGCCGAGAGCGCCTGTTTCTTTGTAAACTTTCGCGATGGAGCCGACAGGGTCTGCGGCGATAACTCTTATTCCCGGATTTTTTTCCTTGAGAAATTTTGCCGTGCCAGTGATAGTTCCGCCTGTTCCAAGTCCGGCAACGAAGTGAGTTATTTTGCCATCCGTCGCTGTCCATATTTCGGGACCGGTTGTAGCGTAGTGAATACCCGGATTATTATGGTTATAATATTGATTAATGTACATCGCATCCGGTGTTTCATCTGCAATGGACTGTGCTTTATTCAAATAGTAATCCGGTGAATCGTGTTTTGCTGATTTTGGAACCACAACTACTTCAGCGCCGAAGGCTTTGAGGTAATTTTGTTTTTCTTTACTTACTTTATCGGTAACTACGATAATTGATTTGTAACCTTTGACTGCAGCGGCGAGACAGAGTCCGATGCCTGTATTTCCGCTTGTAGCTTCGACTATTATTCCGCCCGGCTTTAGTTTGCCTTCGAGTTCGGCGGCTTCAATCATAGCCTTCCCGATGCGGTCTTTAACACTTCCTCCGGGATTCAGGGATTCCATTTTCCCGAGTACGGTTGACTTGAAGCCTTTTGTCAGTTTATTAATTTTTACAAGCGGCGTGCCGCCGATGAGGTCGAGTATGCTATTATGGTAATTCATTATTGAATTTTAAGTTAATGGTTTCATAAGCGGGAATAAAAGCACGTCGCGAATATTAACCGAATTTGTGAGAAGCATGACAAGCCTGTCAACTCCGAGTCCGACGCCGGTTGTCGGAGGCATGCCAACTTCAATTGCGCGGACGAAATCATCGTCGAACGGATGTGTTTCTTCTTCTCCGCCGCGGCCGCGCTCTTCCTGCTGTTCAAAAAGACGCCGCTGAAGAATCGGGTCATTAAGCTCTGTGTATGAGTTACCGAGTTCCCATTTATTTATATACGGCTCGAATCTTTCTACGTAAATGACCTGTTCAGTGTCATTTTTCATATTCTCAATCTGTTCGGAAGAATACTCTCTCAGCGGTTTACACAGAGGAGTGGTTTCAATCGGATGGTCAAAAACAAATGCAGGCTGAATAAGGTCTTCCTCGCAGGTTTCCTCGAAAAGGCTTGCGATTACAAGTCCTTTGCTGTGAGCGAGTTTCGTGTCGAATTCAATATTATTTTGCTTCATGTACAATATAATATTATCCTTCGTTGTGTTTAAAACATCAAGACCCGTTTTTTCTTTAATAGCGTCAACCATTCTGATTCGCTTCCAGGGACGCTTTAAGTCAATTTCGGTACCCTGATAATTTATTTTTGTTGTGCCGTGAATTGCAAGGCAGGCAGTTTCGACAACTTCTTCGACGAGGTTCATACTGTCCGTATAATCTCCGTAAGCCTGATACCATTCCACCTGTGTGAATTCAGGATTATGCGTGCGGTCAATGCCTTCGTTGCGGAAATCCTTGACGAATTCATACACGCGGTTAAATCCGCCGACAACGAGACGCTTGAGAAAAAGTTCGTTTGAAATACGGAGATAAAGCGGAATATCGAGAGCGTTATGATGTGTGACAAAGGGACGGGCATTAGCTCCGCCGTAAACAGACTGTAAAGTCGGAGTTTCCACTTCGAAGAAATCATATTTTTCGAGAGTGTTTTTTATAGACTTTATTATTTTTGACCTGTTGATGAAAGTTTCTCTTACGTTTTCATTTACAATCAGGTCAATATAACGCTGACGGTAGCGAAGCTCGACGTCGGCGAAGGCGTCATGGACTATCTTTTCGCCTGTTTCGGTTATTTCCTCTTTCACTACCGGCAGAGGCTGAATTGACTTTGTAAGCAGTTCGAATGAATTACAGTGAACGGAAATCTCACCTGTTCTGGTCCTGAACGGATATCCTTTAACCCCTATGATATCGCCTATGTCTAGGAGTTTAAGAATTTTGTAACTTATTTCACCTACGTCATCTCTTTTAATATATAATTGAATTCTGCCTGTGTCATCTTTAATATGGCAGAATGTGGCTTTTCCCATGCGTCTGATTGCGGAGATTCTTCCTGCGACCGAAACGATAAACTGTTTCCTGATTTCAGCTTCCGCTTCGTCGGCTGGGTCGGTATAAGAGCCGATGATATCGGCGGATTTATGGGTTACATCGTATCTGTGCGGATACGGGTTTACGCCGAGTTTTTTTATTTCGTCAAGTTCTTCAAGTCGTCTTTTTATGAGTTCGTTTTGCTCGTTCATTTCCTTTAATTAATTTAATATCTTTTAATTTATTTACTTCATCAATTGTAAGTCTCCGCCATTCACCCGGTTTGAGATTGCCGAGCGTAAGAATACCGTAAGAGTCGCGGTGGAGTTTACGTACGAAATAGCCGTAAAACTCGAACATCCTCCGCACCTGCCTGTTCCTGCCTTCTGTTATGGTTATTGACACGGTTGATAAATCGTTTTTAAAAGGGAAAGTGATTTTAGCGGGAGCGGTTTTTCTGCCTTCGATTCTGATACCCCCCGTTAATTTCTCTTTATGCTTTTCCTCAAGAACCTTGGAAAGTTTTACTATATACGTTTTGGGTACACGGTGAGACGGATGAGTAAGCAGGTTAGTAAAATCCCCGTCGTTTGTCAGTATCAGAAGACCCGTCGTTTCATAGTCGAGCCTGCCGACCGGAAACACTTTATCGCGTATATTCAGAATATCAATAACGGTTTGCCGGTTTTTATCGTCATCCGTTGAAGTGATAATGCCGGCGGGTTTATTAAGGAGTATATAGATTTTCTTTGTTTTCTCTTTCAGGCGTTCGCCGTCGAGGCGTACATCATCTTTTTCGGAATCAATTTGCGTACCGGGTTCAAGCACAAGTTTGTTGTTGACAGTTACGCGTCCCTGACCGATTAATTCATCCGCTTTTCTTCTTGCAAATTCGCTGTTAGCCGCAACAAATTTATTAAGTCTGGTTTCCATCTTCTCTCTTCTTAAAATTTTCGGAGTCTTCTTCATTAATATTGATGTCGTTTTCGCCGTTTGCCGTATTTTGAATTTTGTCAATTACATCAGGGCTGATATTATCATTTTCTGTTTTAAATTCATCAATTGATTCGTCCGGGTTTTTTCCGGAAGACACGGAATTGACTGTAGTATCGAATGGGATTTGAACCGTCCCGTCTGCGCCGTTGCGTTTGACTCCCGCTTCCACTTCTGCCTGCGCCTGACTGCTCATAGAATTGAACAGGTCAATATCGGCTTCTGTAATGCCCTCAATTTTTTCATTTTTAAGTATATCGTTAATCTCTCTGAGCTTCGGCAAATCATCAAGCGAGTTAAGCCCGAGTACTCTGAGAAAACTTGTTGTTGTACCGTAAAGTATTGGACGTCCGGGACCATTTGCTCTGCCTTTAATAGTAATCAAATCGCGCTCGAGAAGCGAATTGACAATGTAATCCACATTGACACCGCGTATGAATTCGATTTCCGACCTTGTTATAGGCTGTTTATAAGCGATGATTGCGAGAGTTTCTACGGCAGACTGTGAAAGTTTTTTACGCTGGATTTCGGCGCTGAGCTTGCCGACGAAATGAGCATATTTTTTCCGTGTGGCGAACTGAAATCCGCCTGCGAGCTTAATAATTTCGAATGCGCTTGAAGAATTATTATAATCGTTGTTCAGCTCTGTGATTGAATTTTCTATTTCGGTTATCTTAACATTAATTTTAAACGAATCGAGTATGTCTTTGATGTCTTTTAAAGAAAGTTCTTCATCCGAAGCAAATAAAAGAGCTTCAACAATATTTTTTATTCCCGCGCTGATCAATCCTGAATATACTGTAAAACTTTAATAAGAGAAAAATCGGACGGATTGCCGTTATTAATTGACAGACTCAAATATCCCTCAAGGGCAAGCTGAAGTATAGAAAGGAATGTGCAAATAATAAGCATCTTATCATCCATAGTTTTAATCAGGTCAAGGTAATCCACTGTTATCCGGCTGTGTAAAAAATCAATAAGGAATTCACGCTGAATTTCAGGTGTTGTATTAAGAAGTTCAATCGGGTGTACAACTTCCGGTCTTACGCTTGTGATAACTTTTCTGTATCCCTTTATCAGATTAAAAATAGTGAGATTTTGCAGTCCATAATCACTTAAAGGGTCAGCGTCATATTCCTTCGCATCTTTTTTAAAAAACAATCTGAAAAAACTCTGCCTTGCCTGCTCTTCTAATCTGAAAAATTCCCCGGCAACATCCTTGAAACGCTTATATTCGATTAGTTTGCGAATTAGGGTCATTCGCGGGTCTTCTTCTTCGGTTTCATCTTCGGCAATCTGAGGTATGAGCATCCGGGCTTTGATTTTCATAAGCTCGGCAGCCATAAGAAGAAACTCACCTGCGAGTTCTATATCAAGTAACTGCATGTAGTTTATATAACCGAGGAAATCGCGGGTGATTTTTGATATCGGAATATCGTAAATATTAAGCTCTTCTTCTTTCACGAAATGAAGCAGAATATCGAGAGGACCTTCGTACCCGGATAGTTTAGCCCAGTATTCCTGTGGTTTAGGAATCTCCTCGGTCACTTTATTTTCAATATCAAAATCCATTTTTTAATAGCAAAATATACAAAACCGCGCAGTCATTTAAAATGTAATATTGTACGGGTTTAATACATTTAATTACTTAACGATTTTAATTACCTTACATAATGGAGCTTTTTAAAATCGGATTCCTGTCAATCAGGCTGATTGACATCATTGATATGCTTATAGTTACCATCATTTTCTACAGGCTTTACAAGCTAATGAGGGGGACTATTGCCTTTCAGATATTTATTGCATTACTGCTGATACTCGGCACTTCACTGCTGGCGCAGGTTATTGATATGCAGATTCTAAGCTGGCTTTTGAGCAAACTTACCGATATATGGGTAGTCGCTTTTGTTATTCTGTTTCAGCCCGAAATAAGAAGAATACTGCTGTTGATAGGAAAAACACGTGTTGCAAGGTTGTTTCTGAAAATTGACCTTAATGAAAACGTGGCTGAGGTTGTGGATGCATGTGTTGAATTCCGGAAAAACGGATGGGGCGCGCTGTTTGTTATTACGAGAACGACAGGGTTACAGAATATTGTCGAGACAGGCGAAAAAATTGAAGCAAAGATTAACAAAGAACTTCTTATATCAATTTTCTACCCTAAGTCGCCTTTACATGACGGCGCGGTGATAATAAATAATAACAGGATTGAAGCGGCGAGGTGTCTTCTGCCTCTGTCGGAAACGCAGTTGTTTAAAAACAAGAGACTCGGAACCCGTCACAGAGCAGGGCTCGGAATATCGGAGCAGTCTGATGCTATTGCCATTATCGTTTCGGAGGAGACGTCAAAGATTTCAATAGCCGATAACGGAACGATTTACGTAACCGATAGCATTGCTGATCTGAAAGAAAGGCTGAAAGAAGCAATGAGCAGCGGTAAGCTTACAAAATCTTTAAAGACCATTCTTGAATCATCAACCGAACCGGAAAACGCAGAATCAAAAAAGGCTGATTCGAAAGAAAAAATATTCTGATGGAACTTTCAATCCCGAATCTCAGAAAAAAGGAACTTATAGAAAAACTCTCGATGATGGGTATCAGAGACAGAAACGTGCTAAGTGCAATTTTTACGGTAAAGAGAGAATTTTTCGTCTCCGGAGAGTTTAAAAGATTAGCCTACGAAAATAACGCACTGCCGATAAGTAACAGCCAGACTATATCCCAGCCGTACACTGTTGCTTTCATGACGGAACTGCTCGATGTTTTCCCGGGATGCAAGGTGCTGGAGATAGGCACAGGCTCGGGATATCAGGCGGCAGTGCTGAAAGAACTCGGAGCCGAAGTATTTTCAATCGAGAGAATAAAGGAATTATATCTGACTGCAAAGAATACACTTGATAAAATGAATTATAAAGTTCATTTGAAATGCGATGACGGGACAAAAGGCTGGAAAGAACTTGCGCCCTTTGACAGGATAATAGTCACTGCCGGAAGTCCGAAACTTCCCGATAATTATATTGAACAGCTGAAAGACGGCGGAAAAGTTGTTATTCCTGTTGGAACTAAACATACACAGCAGTTATGGTGCGTGACAAAAACCGAAGGCAAAAATAAGGAAGTGAAGATTAATATTCAGAAGCACAGTGATTTCAGGTTTGTACCGCTCATCGGAGAAGAAGGATGGAAGTAGTATTTGGTATTGAGTATAAGAGAGAAAAGAGAGAAAAGAGAGAAGAACGGGGAGTTTAAATTGGTGAACGGTGAAATGATGAAAGATAATTTTATGACAATAGGGGCAGAAGCGGTATATGAGCTGAAGGTCAGCAGATCGAAGTTCATTACTCATGCATTTCCGGTGATTGACGCTGAAAGCGCCGTAAAAAATTTAGAGTCTTTAAGGAAAGAGTTATACGATGCGAGGCATCATCCGTTTGCGTACAGGCTTCTGGATGAAAACTCATTCAGGTTTAACGATGACGGTGAGTCATCCGGCTCATCAGGAAAGCCGATACTCGATGCGATTGACAAGCACGGGCTCAGAAATACTTTGATAGTAGTAACGAGATATGTTGGCGGAGTAAAACTGGGAGTCGGAGGGCTGAAAAGGGCTTATTTTAAAGCGGCTGATACGTGCCTTTCTCGGGAGCGGAAATTTCGGAAGTATTTATTACGGAGGATATAACGATAAAATTTGATTTTAAGTATATCGGCGGAGTAATGAATTTGGCGGCGAGGTCCGGAATAAAAATACTTGAAAATAAATCTACGGATAAGTCGGTTATAGTATGCAGAGTGAGGCGGGGATTGATTGAGAGTTTCCGGAGTGAAGTGACGGAACTGACAAACGGGTCAGCAGAGTTCCTGTAAAGAAAAACGAGAGAGACAAAAAGTACACGAAGAATTTTCTGGAAGTAAGAGATAAGAGCTTAGCCACAGATTAACATAGATTATAAAGATAAAAACATTATTTTATAATAAGAGATAAGAGCGTTAAAAACGAATTAACACAAAATTTATTTATATATGCGAATAAAAATAACTTTTTTATTACTTTCGGTATTGACTCTCATGTGCCTGGGTCCGAAGGTGTGGGGGCAGGTTGAGAGCGTTCCGCTTGATAATCAGGTTTATGATTTCCTGAAACTGATGAGTGTAAAGAGAATACTGCCGTCAATTAATGATGATAATCCCGTATTATCCAAAGGCGAAGTTGCTGATTACCTGAAAAAAATTGATGCAAAGAATAAGGAATTAAGCGAAGTCGAGAAAAAAACCCTTGAAAAATATAAGACCGTATTTATCCCGGAGCTTATGAACAATAAGAATACGGATGTTATTATTGCGGGAGACGGAAGTTTCGGTAAACGTGTCGGAGATATATTTTCAAAAAAGCAGAAGTATCTTTATTTATATAAAAAAGAGAA
>JAPLFI010000130.1 GCA_026390755.1 Ignavibacteriota bacterium | reverse complement strand
AAATTAATAAATTACTCAGTTAAAAAATTTAGAATTAAAAAAAATTAATAAGAGGGGATATTCTTATATGCAAACTTCATATAATTTCAATTTTGGCGAGGGCTACTTTTTAGCCGCCGAAGATTCGCAGGTTCAGGCAAAGCGTCTGAAACATTTCTTTGATGTAAATAACATCAGGAGCGAAATCTACAATAACGGTATTGATGCTTATAAAGCGGCGCTTGATAAGCCCCCTTTGCTGATTATCAGCGATATACTGATGCCGGGTATGGACGGATACGAGTTTTGTACTAAAATTAAAACTCATAATGAATTAAAAGACATACCTGTAATACTTCTCACATCGCTCAGCGACCCTCTGGATATAATAAAAGGATTGCAGGCGGGAGCCGATAACTTTATCACAAAACCTTATGACGAACAATATCTCCTTTCGAGAATAAATTACCTGATTGCTAACCGTGATATGAGGAGATCCGGAGGCGGTGATATGGTTATCGAAATCGTTTTCCATGGTCAAAAATTCCAGATAAATTCCGATAAGAAACAAATCCTCGACCTCTTATTATCAGTTTATGAAGCCGCCATTCTCCGGAATGAAGATTTGATAAAGGCACAGCATCAGTTGCAGGTCTTAAACGAAAACCTCCTCGCCGCAAATCAGGAACTTGAAGCTTTTGCGCATACAGTCTCACACGATCTGCGCTCCCCCTTAGTCGGCGTTATCGGTTTTTCAGAGTTAATGATAGAGGATTTTGAAGAAAAACCGTTAAATGAAACAGCGAAAAGTCACTTGCAATATATTCTGAGATCAGCACGGAATATGGCGCAATTGATAGAGGATCTCCTCAGGTATTCCCGGTCGGGCACTGCGGAGATTGAGGCTAAACCCATTGACCTGAGCCTTATGGCGCGTGAAGTTATGTTTGAGATTCAGGAGAGAAATCCTGAGCGGAAAGTTAATGTAATCATTCAGGAAGGACTTACTGCCTTTGCCGATCCTTTGCTTATGCGCATGGCGCTCGATAATCTTCTCGGCAATGCATGGAAATACAGCGGTAAAGTTGATAAACCCGAGATACTCTTCGGTAAAACAACTGAGGGTTTTTCCGAGTTTGGTAAGTCCGTATTTTTTGTCAAAGATAACGGAGCAGGTTTCGATAATTCAAAAGCCGATAAACTTTTTAGTCCATTTATAAGATTCCATACCAATCAGGAGTTTCAGGGTACGGGCGTAGGTCTTAGCACCGTAAAAAGAATAATTGAAAGACATGGAGGGCAAATATGGGCAGAATCGGAACCGGATAAAGGAGCAATTTTTTATTTCTCATTAGGCGATGAATAGTAAGAACTTTAACTACGGAGACACAGAGAACACTGAAATACACAAAGAAAAGAACTCGCTGTTAAAAACAGCTGGACAAAAAGAAAAATACGGAAACGGATAAAATTATTACAACATGGTAAAAATACTCGCAATAGATGACAACGGAGAAAACCTCGTCATCATAAAAACGCTCTTGTCTGTTTTGTTTCCTGATGCGAAAATATATACGGCATCATCGGGCAATGAGGGTGTCGCTTTGGCAAAAGTTGAAAATCCGGATGTAATTTTACTCGATTTGAATATGCCGGAAATGGACGGTTTCGAAACGTGTAAAATCATCAAAGATGATCAGACTCTTCAGCGTATTCCCGTAATTGTTTTAACTGCGCTGAAAACCGATTCGGCAAGCCGTATTAAAGCGCTGAACTCTGGAGCAGAAACATTTCTTACTAAACCCATAGATGAATCGGAACTGAAGGCGCAGATTACTTCTATGCTGAGGATTAGATAAAATAAGGCTTGAAAAAGACGAGCTGGAAGAAGTTGTGCAGAAAAGAACCAGTGACCTGATAAATCAACTGGAAGAAAAGGTAAAAGCAGAAATTAAACTGAAAGAATCATACAAAGAACTGGAAAAGAATAAACTTGTAATGCTTAATTTAATGGAAGACCTGAAATCTGAAATTGAACAGAGAAAACATATTGAAGAAAAACTTGTTCAATCCAAAATTAAAGCCGAAGCAAGCGATAAACTTAAAACTGCATTCCTGAACAATATTTCACACGAAATACGCACTCCGCTTAACGGCATTCTCGGCTTCGGACAGCTAATGGCCGAACCGGATCTTTCAAACGGGGAGAAAGAAAAATATCTCGAGGTGGTAAATAAAAGCAGTTACAGGTTAATAAATACCATCACTGATATTATGGATATTTCACTTATTGTTTCCGGGAGTATTGAAGTTCATAAAAAAACATTTAAAGTTAAAAATTTTTTAGATGAAATTACTCTGAATTTGGGAAAAGAATGCTCCGAAAAAGACTTAACTTTATCTTCGAATACACCTGAAGAAAACAGTGATATCTATACGGATGCCGGCTTACTCCAGAAAATCCTGTTTCATTTACTGGATAATGCCGTGAAATTTACCGCTTCCGGTTCCGTTACTTTTGGCTATACCCTTGACAGTAATTCATTAAGATTCTTTGTTACGGATACTGGCTCCGGTATTAATCCCACAGCCCGAAATCGTATTTTCGGCAATTTTATGCAGGAAGATATATCAAATACCAGAGGGCACGAGGGCAGTGGACTGGGTTTATCTATCGCCAAAGGGCTGGTGGAATTGTTAGGCGGTGAAATTGATTTTGAGTCTGTTAAAGGACAAGGCTCAACTTTCTTTTTCACGATTCCCTCCGGTGTCACCGAAATTCCGTCCGGTGTGACTGAAATCCCGCCGTGCGTCACCGCTATACTGCCCGTAATTCTGGTAGCCGAAGATGATAAAACATGCTATGATTACATAAAAGCCGTATTAAAGAATTCACCTGTTATTTTATTAAGTGCCGTAACAGGCAAAGAAGCAGTGACGCTGTGCCGTGAACGTTCCGATATATCCCTGATTCTTATGGATCTGAAAATGCCCGTCATGAACGGACTGGAAGCTGTTAAGCTGATTAAATCTTTCAGGGAAAATCTTCCTGTAATAGCAGTAACGGCTCATGCAGTACGCGGGGATGAACAAATAGCAATTTCGGCAGGATGTGATGATTATATTTCAAAACCATTCCAAAAAGATTTATTGCTGAAAAAGCTCGAAAAATATGGTGTAGTCATAAAATAATCAGAAATACTGACACCGTGCCTTTATGTACGGAATATTTATTGCAAGAGATATTAAATACGAACCGGCGTGCCCGTAGAACTTATTAGGTACGCAGCAAGTATAAAAAATTTTACATTATGGGCAAAAATAAATCAGACAAAAAAACGTTCGTGCGCGCAGTGTTAATATTTATTGTTGTTGTAATAGGCGTAATATATTTACGGTTTACATGGATAAAATTTGATAACGAAGAAAAGGATAATATTTTACAAATTGCAAAATCCGTCGAAATATTACTCCCAAAAGGCGAGATAAAGAAGCTTACTGCAAAAGCAGATGATATTGAAAAAAATGAATATAAGACCGTTAAAAATGATTTAAAAGATATAATCCGCATCAATAATACCGCAAGGTTTGCCTACCTCTACACGATGCAAAACGATAAAATATTTTTTATTGCAGAT
>JAPLFI010000126.1 GCA_026390755.1 Ignavibacteriota bacterium | reverse complement strand
TATGCCGTCAGGAACGGATTGCACGGAAAAAACTGGATGGATAAGGTTATCGGTTCTTTGAAAAAAAATGTTTATGTGACATTTGATATTGACTACTTTGACCCGTCAATAATGCCTTCCACGGGTACTCCTGAGCCGATGGGCTTCTACTGGGAGGAGACCATGCAGTTATTAAAGAAATTAGGAACGAAAAAAAACGTTGTGGGTTTTGATGTGGTTGAGCTTGCGCCAAAGAAGGGATTCACATACCCGGATTTCCTGACCGCAAAACTTGTTTATAAAATGCTGAATTATTTTTTGAAGTGGGTTCCGGCTTAGATGCTGAAACAACCCCGAAACAAGTTCGGGGCAAGGTTCAGAATGACATGGGCAAGGTTCAGAATGACATGGAAATGACAAAATAAATTAAAGAAAAGAGTGACTTCCGAAAAAATAAAGGAAATAAGAATGACAAATCTCTCCAATATTGAGTTTGTTTTAATGGACCTCGACGGATGCCTGTCAACAGGGCATATTATTTACACAAGCTCGGGCGAAGATATAAAAATGTTTCACACACACGACGGATACGGCATAACGCGGGGAAAAGCGCTCGGATTGAAATTTGCCGTTATAAGCGGAATGAATTCTTCCGTTAATAAACGGCGGACGGACAGGCTTAAAATTGATTATCTGTTCGAAAATATAGAGGATAAACTTATTCCGTTTGAATTCCTGAAAGAGAAATACAAACTGAAAAATGAAAATTTTGCTTATATAGGTGATGACGAATTTGACATTCCTTTGCTTAAAAAAGCCGGATTTTCATGCTGTCCCGCGAATGCAATGGAAGAAGTTAAAAAGCACGTGGATTACGTTTGCAAGCACAACGGAGGAGAAGGGGCAGTCAGGGAAATTATTGACATGATACTAAAATACAAACAACTCATTTAAATTATAATAAAACTATGGACACAAAAAACTTAAAATTCAATACTAAACTTATTCACGGCGGAGCAATAAAAGATAAATACGGAAGCGTTAATGTCCCTATTTACCAGACTTCTACTTTTGCTTTTGAAAGCGCGGAAGAAGGTGAAAGATGCTTCCTCGGGGAAAGCAACGGATTCATTTATACACGCCTCGGCAATCCGACAATAAAAGCACTGGAGGATTGTATAGCGGGTTTATGCGGAGGATACGGCGGAATAGCAGTCGGCTCGGGTATGGGCGCTGTTAATACCATATATATGGCACTGCTCGATAAAGGGTCGCACATGGTCAGTACTTCGGCTGTTTACGGACCATCCCGCGGTATAATGGAAAATCACTGGTCGCGCTTCGGAGTCGAATCAACCTACGTTGATACTACGAATATTGAGAGTATTAAAAAAGCAATAAAGCCGAATACAAAAGTGCTTTATATTGAAACACCTGCCAATCCGACACTCGACATAGCAGACTTAAAAGCATGTTCCGAGATTGCAAAGGAACACGGGCTGATTCTGGTGGTTGATAATACTTTCTCGTCTCCGTATCTCCAGCGTCCGTTTGAATTCGGTGCTGATGTGGTTTTTCATTCAATGACAAAATTTATTAACGGTCATGCGGATATTGTTGCAGGAATTGTTATTCCAAAAACGAAGGAACTCTACGATAAACTCAGACCGATGATGATAGCGCTCGGATGTAATATGGATCCGCATCAGGCATTTCTGGTACTGCGAGGAGTGAAAACTCTCGGAATCAGAATGGAAAGAGCTCAGGAAAATGCCGTGAAAATTGCGGAATATCTTGAAAATCACAGCAAGGTTGCATGGATAAAATATCCCGGTTCCGCAGTATGAACTTGCTAAGCGTCAGATGGACGGACCCGGCGCCATGATTAGTTTCGAGTTAAAAGGGGGATTTGAAGCAGGAAAGACATTAATGAATAATGTGAAAATCGCCGCACTTGCTGTTTCTCTGGGCGGAGTGGAAACATTGATTGAACATCCCGCTTCAATGACACATTCGAAAGTTCCGCCTGAAAGCAAGAAAGAAGCAGGCATAACTGAAGGACTCGTGAGATACGCCGTGGGCATTGAAGATGTAAATGATTTAATCGCTGACCTTGAACAGGGTCTCGCGAAATGTTAATTCTAACAACTATATAATATGGACGAATTCATGAAAGCCGCAATAGACGAAGCGCGCAAAGGATTGTCGGAAGGCGGCATACCGATCGGCTCAGTGCTTGTTAAAGACGGAAAAATAATCGGGCGCGGGCATAATCAGCGCGTTCAAAAAGGCAGTCCGACACTTCATGCCGAAATTGACTGCCTCGAAAATGCCGGAAGAGTAGGGTCTTACAAAGAATCAGTTCTTTATTCCACACTGATGCCATGTTATTTATGCTCCGGGGCTGTTGTACAGTTTGGCATTAAAAAAGTTATTGTCGGTGAATCCGAAACTTTCCCGGGCGGTCCTGAATTTATGGCGGCGCACGGAGTTGAGGTTGTTAACCTGAATTCAGATGAATGTAAACAGCTTATGAAGGATTTTATCAGCAATAATCCTAAACTCTGGTACGAAGATATAGGCGAGCTATAATAGGGAATTGCGAATTGGATATAAAATATCTTAAAGGCGTTGGAGAGAAAAGAGCCGAGGCTTTTAATAAAATCGGGATAACTAAACTTGAAGATTTTCTTGCTTTTATTCCAAGGGCGTATCTGAAAAGAATAAATATTAATGAATTGTACAGGTACAGCGGCGAGAATATACTATTGTACAGGTACAGCGGCGAGAATATACTCATTAAAGGAATAATTACGGATATTGATTTTCCGGCGCGCCCGAAACACCCTACAATATTATTTCTTGACGACGGAACCGGCACGGCGGAGATACCAATCTACGGAGCTTCGGAGTTCAGGTCGAAACAATTCCGCCTGAATGACACTTTCCTTATATGGGGAAAGCCTTCGCAGGGATATAGAAAATCACACTTCGGCATAGATTACCGGGATCACCTTAAAATCAACGACGGAGAACAAAATGATCTGGAATTTCTTAAATTTAATTATATACCGGTTTATGAACTTTCGGGTGTGTTAAAGAAAACCTGGATAAAACCCCTGCTGTTATCTAAAATAGTTTTCAACGCTTTTAAAGCTCTTGTTAAAAATAATCCTGCGCTTTTGGAAGAGACTATCCCCGCTTATATACTCGAATCAAAAGGATATATTTCAAAAAAAGACGCCGTACTGAGGATTAATTTTCCTGCTTTTTTTGAGGATATTGAGACTGCAAGAAAAAGACTATCATTTGAAGAATTGTTTTATTTGCAGTTACTTCTTGCGCTGAAAAGGCTCAGCATGAAGAACGAAGTTAAAGGAATATTATTCGCAACCGATATACCGGAGCTAAAGGAGAATTTCAGGAAATCGCTTAAGTTCGAATTAACCAATGCTCAGAAAAGGGTTATGGAAGAAATATCGGGCGACATGATGTCGAAACAGGTTATGAACAGGCTTTTACAGGGAGATGTGGGAAGCGGAAAAACAATTGTCTCTCTTTTCGGAATCCTTATCGCCTGTGAGGGCGGATATCAGTCGGCTCTCATGTGTCCGACGGAGATACTTGCGGAACAGCACTTTGCGACTTTAACAGCTTTTATTGATAATTACAATATCGTTTCGAGAAAAAACTTTAAAGTGACATTACTTATCGGCGGACAAAAGAAAAGACGCAGAGAAGAACTTTTAAGGGATATACGGCTCGGAGTGTCTCATATCATCGTCGGTACTCATGCGCTTTTTCAGGAAGCGGTCGAATATAAAAATCTTGGTTTTGTAATAATTGATGAACAGCATAAATTCGGCGTAATGCAAAGAGCGAAGCTGAAGGAAAAAGGACTGAATCCCGATGTTCTTGTGATGACTGCAACGCCGATTCCGCGCACACTTTCCCTTACTTATTACGGTGACCTTGATGTATCAGTAATAGACGAACTTCCCTCAGGGAGAAAACCCGTAAAAACATTTCTTAGGGAAGATTCTGATAAGGAAAACAT
>JAPLFI010000066.1 GCA_026390755.1 Ignavibacteriota bacterium | reverse complement strand
GTAACTCACTATATTGGCATCAAAGAAGATATTACCGAAAAAAAAAGAGCGGCAAAACAGTTAAAAACGGCAATGGATAAAGCAGCAAAAATCAGCAGTTTTAAATCTGATTTTCTCGCTGACATAAGTCATGAACTCCTTAATCCTATGGTCGCTATTCTTGGGTATTCTGAAATTCTCGGCAGGGAAATTACTGATGCCGCGCAAAAGGATATGATAAATTCTATCAGCGGTTCAGGTAAAAGGATTATGGAAATATTAAACTTAATCCTCGACTTTTCACAAATTGAATCCAAAAAGTACGAATTGAATCTGAAGCCTATTAATCTTTTTAAACACGCGGCGGAATCTGTCCGGTTGTTTACTCCCTTAGCATTAAGCAAAAATATTAAATTGAATATTTCCGCCTCGGAAGGCGGAATAGTCTCTATGCTTGATGAAAAACTGTTCCGTAGTATAATTGATAATCTCCTGAATAATGCTGTTAAATATACACTGAGAGGAAGAATTGACGTGTTAATTAACAGACAGAAATCAAGAACAGGAGAGCTCTCTGTTCTGCATGTTAAAGATACGGGTATCGGAATTGCAAAAGAGCACATAGGAACTATTTTTGAAGAGTTTCGTCCGGCAGGTGAGGGACTTGACAGGCCGTATCATGGCTTGGGTCTCCGACTTACGGTTACAAAGAAATTTGTTGAATTGCTGAACGGAACTATAGGGGTACAAAGTCTTCCCGGCAAGGGCAGTACTTTTACTGTCCGATTTCCGGCTTTGATTGATTCTGAACATAATACCGAAATTCCGGAATCTCAAAATCTGACCGATAGTGAAGTTGAGAAAACGCAATCATATACTGACGTATCGGCAAAAAAAGCTCTTGTCGTGGATGATGACGAATCCACGCATTATATGATAAAAGGATTTTTAAGGGGAATCTGTACTATAAACTCTGTTTTTTCCGGTGAGGAAGCTCTTATGCTTGCGGGCATGACTCAATATGATATAGTACTGCTTGATATCAGTCTGGGTAAAGGTCTTAACGGATATGAGGTTCTGAAGGAAATCAGAAAAATTAAAGGCTATTCGGATATTCCGGTTATCGCTCTTACAGCTTATGCTATGTCCGGCGATGAAGATAAATTCTTACGGGCGGGCTTTACGCATTATATCTCAAAGCCTTTTGACCATCATGACCTTCGGACTGCAATAAAAAATATTTTGGCTTAAAATAGTTTATATCACAAAACTTTTTCTTATATTGTCATTCCGGCATGTTTTTAACCGGGAGTACCCGCGCGCACAGAACTTTCGGCGGGTGATACAAATAAAATAAATAATAAAATTATGGCTGAAGATGAATTAAAAATTACGGATAAACAAAAAGAAGATGAACGTCTGCTGAAGGTATATGCCGACGAAATAAGAGACCTTCATTTATTCAAAGATAAATTATTTACTGTAATAGCCCGCGACATTCGCAGTCCGTTTATACCGTTGCTTGAATTTACGGAAAAACTGGAAACTCAAATTCAGGATATGCCGATTGAAGAAGTCAAGAGCCTTGCCTCAATGCTTAACAGGTCACTAAAAAATCACTATAACCTGCTTGATAATTTACACCTTTGGGCGAAAATTCAAACGGGTAATATGGATTTCAATCCGCGTGAAGCAGACGTTAATCTTATAATCAGGGGCGTCATAAACAATCTGAAAGCAAACACGGAAAAAAAGGATATTACTATTGAAAATAAACTTCCGTTTCAATGTAAAGTAAGAGGCGACGTGGATATGCTCGGTATCGTTTTTCGGAATATTTTATCAAATGCCGTAAAATTCTCGAAAAACGGCGGCAATGTTGATATTTTTAAGTCAGACGTTGACGGCGGAATCAAAATTTCAATTAGAGACACAGGAGTTGGAATCACTCCTGATGATATTAATAAACTGTTTAAGTTAAACGAAGGTATTTCAAGAACCGGAACCGCCGGGGAACGCGGAACCGGACTTGGATTAATACTCTGTATGGAAATTATAGTGCGCCATGGCGGTTCCATAGATGTTATCAGTACGCCCGGAGATGGTACGATATTTTCAGTCACTCTGCCTCTC
>JAPLFI010000156.1 GCA_026390755.1 Ignavibacteriota bacterium | reverse complement strand
GAATGATGAAACAATGGAAACTGAGGATTACAAAATATGCGCATAGACTTCTGCAAGGACTTGAAAAACTTGAATGGCCTGAAAACATTAAAAAACTTCAGGCAAACTGGATTGGACGAAGTGAAGGAGCAATAATTAAATTCAGATTGGCAAGTGATAATCTGAAGCAGGAAAAAGGACAGGAGCTATTTATAGAAGCATTTACTACACGCCCTGATACGCTTTTTGGGGCAACGTATATGGTCTTTGCGCCTGAGCATAAACTTGTTCCTGTGATAACGACCGATAAGTACAGAGACGCCGTAATGAAGTACATTGACGAAGCATCAAGAAAATCCGACCTTGACAGAGCCGAACTAACAAAAGATAAGACGGGCGTGTTTACCGGAGCATTCGCCATAAATCCGGCAAACGGAATTGAAATGCCGATATATATTGCCGATTATGTACTGCTCACGTACGGAACGGGAGTGATTATGAGTGTGCCAGGGCATGATGAACGGGATATGGAGTTCGCAACAGAATTCGGGATAGAAATTGTCCCTGTAGTGTGCCCGGAGAAATACATGGATGTGGCATTCGCGAAAGTGAAGTCCGAAAACGGAGAAATAATTATCTCCGGCAAGGGGCTTGAAAAATATACTAACGGAGCTTCAAAGGATTTTAAACATTATATTGAGAAAGTGCATTCGGGAAGCTATTGTTTCACGGAAGACGGATATTCCATTAATTCCGGTTTCCTGACAGGACTAAAAACATCCGAAGCAAAAGCGAAAATGATTAAATGGCTTGAAGAAAACGATACGGGCAGAGTGAACGTGAATTATCGGCTTCGCGACTGGCTCTTTTCAAGACAGAGATTCTGGGGTGAGCCGTTCCCTCTCATTCATTTTGAAAACGGCAGAGTAAAGGCATTAGATGAAAGCGATCTGCCCGTTATACTGCCGAAAGTGAGCGGTTACACAACAAGCAAAACCGGAGAATCACCTCTTTCATTGATTGAAGACTGGCTATATACAACTGACAGGGAAACAGGCGAGCGCGCTAAACGCGAGACGAACACAATGCCTCAGTGGGCTGGCTCATGCTGGTATTTTCTGCGATACATTGACCCTTCAAACAGCGAAATATTCTGCGATATGGAAAAAGAAAAATACTGGATGCCTGTTGACCTGTATATCGGCGGCTCTGAGCACGCTGTATTGCATTTATTATATGCGAGGTTCTGGCAGAAGGTATTGTTTGATTTGGGTTACTTAACAACCGATGAGCCGTTTCAAACACTTTTTAATCAGGGTATGATACTCGGTGAAGACGGCGTCAAGATGAGCAAATCACGCGGGAATGTAATAAATCCAGAGGATGTGATAATAGAATTCGGAGCGGACTCGATGAGACTTTTTGAGATGTTTATGGGACCGCTTGAAGCAACCAAGCCCTGGAGCACGGAAGGTATAGCGGGAATACACCGCTTCCTTAGCAGGGTCTGGAGACTTGTGATTGATGACAGAACAGGCGAAATTAAGAACGGTATAGTGGATTCACCTCCGGATGAGCAGTCGAAAAAACTTTTGCACAAGACGATAAAGAAAATGACGCTGGATATAGAAGACGGCGATATGAAATTTAATACTTCAATCGCGCAGATGATGATTTTTGTGAATGAGCTTTACAAAATGGAAACAGTAAGCATGGAAATAATTAACACATTCGTGCTTCTGCTTTCTCCTTATGCGCCGCATCTTGCCGAAGAATTGTGGCAAAGACTCGGACACGCCGAATCATTGGCTTACCACACCTGGCCTGTGTACAACGAATCCCTCGTTAAAGCAGATATGGTTACAATAGCATTTTCGGTTAACGGAAAAGTAAGGTCAAAACGCGAAGTTGACTTTGACGCCGATGAAAAGACTCTCGAGCAAACTGCTCTTGATGATGAAGGAATTAAGAAACATATATCGGGGAAAGAAATTGTTAAGATAATTGTTGTGAAAAACCGCGCTGTAAATGTCGTGGTGAAGTAAGAAAATAATAAGGGGCGTATTCTTCTTAAAAGCAGTCGAAAAAACTTCTGCAGAATACGCCCTTTTATTAAAAAAAATTAAAAATCCAGTATTGTGTTAAAATATATTCTGTTTAAACTGCTCTTTGTTGTTCCGTCATATTTCACAATATAATCCTTGTCAAATACCTGTGTCTGATAATTCAAGCCAAGCGTAAGAACAGAAGCAGGTTTGAACATTAATCCGATTATCATAAGAGACTGTTTGTTTGCATCGCCCGTAAAACCAACAAGATTAGTACCGGGTTTGGTTGTGTTCGGGTCGAAGCTGTCGTATCTGAATGTAAGCATAAGTTTATCCGCAAGCATTTCAACGGGAGGATTGAATTCAAACCATGTTGAAAAGCCCTGAGCAGAGAATAATGAATCTGTTAACGCCGGAGTGGAAGACGGCACCTGATTCGACTGCATACTCAATTCGCCGCCAATTTTCACGTATCCGAATTTCGCGAAGTTATAACGAAAGTTAACCATACCGCCGAAACGGTTGTTTTTATACTGACCGCCGTTAACGACTCCGAATTCACCGTTCCCAAGCCTTCCCATATATGCAAATCCGCCGACTGTCAGGTCTGAAATTCCTTCAATACGCGTTTTCTTTGACTTCTTCATTTCATCGGATTTCTTCTTCATCATTCCCGCAAGCGGATATATGAAACCCGTAATCAGATTTTTGTATCCGTTTCCGTTCAGAACGGCGACGTACAGATCGGCATATTTTTGCGGGAATGTAAACTTTGCCGTTAAGCCGAGGTCGGCGCTTGAAAAGTAAGAGCCTGTTTTTCTGGTAATAGTATTGCCGCTTTTTACAGCAGAAGTTGTCCATCCGTAATCTGTCAGAGTCTTCTGAACTCCGCGCCAGCCATAATATCTTTCGACATTATTTATCCAGTAATTAGGAAGTACTCCGACCTCAAAAGTGAGGCTGGTACCGTCTTCCAGCGCCAGAGGATTATAATCAACAAAAGCATACTTCGCCTGATAAGTCCATTGTGTTACACCGTTTTGGTCAACAACAGACGTAATATCGGGAGTTACACGCGCATTGATTTGCGGAGTCAGAGATGCTTTAATGTTAATATAAGCACGGTCAAGATAGAAAGTATTTTTGCTTGTTTCGAACTGATTTTTCAGCGGATTGTAACCGAATGCTGATGAAGGATTTACCCCTCCGGCAGATGTATCAAGCTTGGCGGTAAAATCCGCATTATCAACATTAAATAGCCATCCGGTAAAAACGGTAGCGCCAATTTTAATTTCGGGTTTAAATTCACTTTTCCCCTGAGCATTAATGCCCGCAGCGCTTAGCATTATAAATGCCGCAATTAATAAAATACACTTTTTCATATTCAGCTTTTTTTTATTTATTAATTAAATATTTTAACTTTTTCGAGACACTTTTTTGCCACTTCGGCGGGAAGCGGCGCGTAACCGAGATCTTTAGCAAATTTTTGTCCGTCGCCGAGAGCCCACTCGAGGAAAGACTTTATCATTTTGCCTTTCGAAGCATCTTTGTTTTTTTCGTAAATTAGCAGATATGTGTAACTGGCAATGGGGTATGCGCCCTTGCCTTTTGCGTTTACAATTGACATAGTAAGAGTTTCCGGAAGCTGTGAAGCAGTAACATCTCCGGCTTTTGTAACCGATTCAAGAGTAGGAGCAATGAACTCGCCTTCGGAATTTTTAATGTTAGCGTATTTAAGTTTGTTTTGCAGGGCGTATATAAGCTCTACGTAGCCAATTGAATATTCGAGCTGTTTTACAACACCTGTGACGCCTTCATTCCCTTTGCCGCCCTGACCTGTCGAAAACTTGACTGTTTTGGATACGCCGACTTTCTCTTTCCATTCCGGGCTTATATTGCCGAGATAGTCCGTAAATATATATGTCGTGCCGCTGCCGTCTGTGCGGTAAACAACATTTATATCTTTATCAGGAAGCTTAGCGCCTTCATTATCTTTCGCGATAGCTTTATCATTCCACTTTGTAATTTTTCCCATGAAAATATCCGCTATAGTTTCTCCGGTCAGGTTCAGCGGCTTTTCCAGCCCTGGGACGTTGTAAGTAAGAACTACAGCACCGAGAATTGACGGAATATGGTGTATCTTTGTATTACTTTTCACTTCGGCATTTTTCTGTTCCTCTGCTGACATAGGACTGTCGGTTGCGCCTGCGCCGAAATCAACAGTACCCTCTGTGATTTGTTTAATACCGCCGCCGGAACCAATAGACTGATAATTGAATTTTGCATCCTTATTGATTTTGCCGTATTCATCGAACCATTTTGAATAAAGCGGAAAAGGAAATGTAGCGCCTGCGCCGTTAATCTGCGCCGTCGAATTCTGTGTTCCTTCTTTCTTACCGCAAGCCGAAAGCATGATACCGGCAGCGAGAACGAGAATTGTTAAGTACTTCATAAGTTTTGTTTAGTTTTTTAATGTCATTTTTTTTATATCTATATTACAAAACTGATGAAAATCTGTTAATACAATTGTTAAGAAATTGTAAACAATATTGCTTTGTAACTACTCACCACAGAGACACAGAGAACACGGAACTGCACAGAGATTAATTCGAAGAGTTAAACTTAAAACTAATGTTTCTCTATGTCTCCGTAGTATTTCAGCTCTTTTTCTCTTATTCAAAAAAAGTTCTTTCATTAATTTGTGTAATTCGATCTAATTCGTCTTAATTCGTGTCAAAATAATTTATGCTGAGTAGTTACTAATATTAACAATGAACCAAATCATAAAAACATACGTATAATACAGTAAGAAAGGAATAGGGGTAAAACAATCATGAAAAATTCTGGAATATTAAGAAGAGCAATGGCATTTTTACTCGACATAGCAGGACTCGGGTTGATTTTACTGCCGGGTATATTGACCTGGAACATATTTCATTTGTTCAGTCATAATCATCATCATTACTTCAGGCACCTCGATCCGGCAATGATACTGCCGGTATTAATTATATTAGCATATTTTATCGTATCAGAAGGTATTTTGGGTTTCACGCCCGGAAAATATATAATGCATCTCAGGGTAGTTAATGACAAGGGCGAGAAACTGTCTATGAGGCAATCTGTGATAAGAAATGTTCTCAGACTTGTGGACGGCTTGCCTTTTCTTAACATGGTCGGAATAATCGCAATACTCGTTACAAAAGGCAAACAAAGAATCGGTGATGCGGCGGCAACAACATACGTAATAAAAATTGATTAGAAATAACGATGATCTGTAAAAATAGTTAATTTTCAG
>JAPLFI010000293.1 GCA_026390755.1 Ignavibacteriota bacterium | reverse complement strand
GGTATTTTATTCAATCACGAATCACCCCGGAGAGGCTATGAATACGTGACAAGAAAAATCACCTCCCATGCGGCAAAAATCAAATTAGGCAAAACAAAGGAACTTACACTGGGAAATTTGGACGCTAAAAGAGACTGGGGACATTCAAGAGAATATGTTTACGCTATGTGGCTGATGTTACAGCAGGACAAAGCCGATGACTTTGTTCTGTCTTCGGGCGAAATTCACAGCGTAAGGGAATTCTGCGAAACCGCATTCAGTTATGTAAATCTGAACTATCAGGATTACGTTAAAATTGACGAAAGATACTTCCGACCGTCTGAAACTGAAATACTTACAGGGAATCCCGCAAAGGCAAAAGAGATTCTCGGCTGGCAGAATAGAGTAAAGTTCGCGGATTTGGTTCAGGAAATGGTTGAAACCGACCTCGAAATTGAAAGTAAAAACAGATAATCTTTTTTTATTATTAAACTTTTTCACAATGATCCTGAAACAACCCAGATGCTGAAACAATCCCGAAACAAGTTCGGGACAGGGTAGCATGACAAAAACAGGGTTCAGGATAACAATGGAAGGAATGACAATTATGAGAAAACAAAAATTACTTTTTAATGTAATACTGCAAGTTCTAATTTTTTCCGCGCTGTTTATATTTAACGGCGCTCAAAAAAATTCTACGGCGCAGGATAAAAGCTCAACGGTTAAGTCTGAGAAGTTTGACGTCGGTAAAATGTGGACATTCGAGCACGCGCCTGTGGATTATTTCGGCGAAGCATATAATTTCAAACCAACCAGGGACTGGCTTGATAACGTTAGGATGTCGGCGCTCAGGTTCGGCAACGGATGCAGTGCTTCTTTCATCTCGGAAGACGGACTTGTAATGACGAACCATCACTGCGGACGCGGATATGTTACGCAGATAACAAAACCCGGCGAGAAGCTCAGCGAAACGGGCTTCTTTGCCGAGACTCTCGCCGACGAAAGACCCGTACCGGGTTTATTCGTTGACCAGCTCATAAAAGTTGTTGATGTTACAAATGATATACAAACCGCTATGGAAAGCGGAAAAACCGATGCGGAAAAGCAAAAAGCAAAGAATGACAAGATTAAAGAAATTGAGACTAAATACTCGTCCGAGCTCGGTCTGAAATGCAACGTGATTACTTTTTATAACGGCGGGATGTATATGCTCTACTGCTATAAAAGATATACAGACGTGAAACTTGTTTTCGCTCCTGAAAATTATGTCGCTCATTTCGGCGGCGACCCCGATAACTTCACATATCCGAGATATGATTTCGACTGTATGTTTTTCCGTGTTTATGACGCCGACGGAAATCCGATGAAATCGCCTAACTTTTTTAAATGGAGTTCCGGCGGCGCAAGTGTAGGCGAGCCGCTTTTTGTAGTCGGCAATCCGGGAAGCACCGAAAGACTGAAAACATACTCTCAGCTTGAATTTGCGCGCGATATTACCGTTCCCGCAAGGCTTAAACAACTTGATTTTATGGTCGGGTATCTGGATAAATATATTTCCGATAATCCCGATAAAAAGCTGACCTACCAGGATGCTTTATTCGGGAATCAGAATTCTCAAAAAGTTTACACCGGACAGGTGAAAGCGCTTAATGACCCTGTCATGATGGCACGGAAAAAAGATTTTGAAGATATTATAAAAGCTAAAGTTAATGCCGATGCGAATCTGAAATCAAAATACGGCAAAGCCTGGGATGATATTGCGGCGGCGCTGAATGATTACAGGAAAATTTATGATGAACTCGCCGGTTACGATCTTATGCGCGGCGGTTCGAGATATTTTACGGCGGCGCGATTACTGGTAAAAAACTCAAGCGAAGGTAAACAAACACCGGACTCGCTGATAAAAAATATTTACAAAAAATTTGACGCGGATTACAATAACGGTCTGCTGCAAAAAGAGTGCGAGATAATTTCAGATAAACTTGGAAGCGATAATCCGTCAGTAAAAAAAGTGTTCGGCGTGAAAAACGCGTCTGAAATGACGGCTTATATACTCGAAAAATCGAAACTCACGGGTTTAGATGCCGCTCTGGAACTTGCGCAAAAAGATCCTCAGGCGGTTCTCGCCTCGGATGACCCGCTTATTATGTTCGTTAAAGAATCAAAACCGCGATATGATGAGCTTACTGCAAGGCAAAAAGATATTCAGGCAAGGGTTGATGTGAATTCCGCTATGCTCGGCAGAATCCTGTTTGAAATTTACGGCACCTCTATTCCTCCCGATGCGACTCTTACACTCAGAATATCAGACGGCGTGATACAGTCATATCCGTATAATGGCACAATCGCTCCGCCTTTTACTACATTCTACGGTATATACGACAGATATTTCTCTCACGGAAAGAAATATCCATGGCTGCTTCCCGAAAGGTGGCAGAATCCGCCGGCGGAGTTTAAACTGGAAACTCCGTATAATTTAATTTCCACAAATGATATTATCGGCGGTAACTCCGGCAGTGCAATTATAAACAGGAATGCCGAAGTCGTCGGACTGGTTTTTGACGGGAATATTGAAAGCCTGCCGGGAAGGTACATATACACAACCGAAGCAAACAGAACGATATCTATTGATTCAAGAGGTCTTCTCGAAGCCATAAAAAACCTTTATAAAGCAACGCGCCTTAGCAATGAAATAACAAACGGAAAACTTTGATTTAATTATAAGTGATTTTAGCCGCCCGGGCGGTAATGACGTGCGGCTTTCTTTAAATAAAGCAGGTTTTGCCGTGATTAAATTAATTAATTTAATTAACTTGCTTTAAATCAATGTTCAATTATCAGTTATAAAACACTTAACACTTAACACTTAACACTTAACACTTAACACTTAACACTTAACACTTAACACTTAACACTTAACACTTAACACTTAACATAGTTTTTTCTATTTCTTAAACATATTTATATAAAATTTTAATCTTATGGACATTACAAAAATTAAACCCGAAGTTTTTAAGTTTGGACCCAGACGGGGACAATACTTCGATGCAAACGAAATTCTGAAAAATCTGGAAATCATCAGTGATGACGAGGCAAAACTTTTCGGAAAACTCGATTTGATTTACAGAACTCTTTGCGGAATCCTGTACAACTTTGTTCCTACAAGCGGACACCCGGGAGGTTCAATCTCATCCGGAAGATTCGTTCAAAGTGTTATTTATAAAACAGCGGACTATGATTTCAAGAATCCCACGTCGGATAAAAACGATATGGTGGTCTATGCCGCAGGACATAAGGCAATGGGTCTTTACTCTATGTATGCCTTAAGAAACGAACTTGTAAGAGCCTTTAAGCCCGGTGAACTTCCGTGTGAAAAAGACCAGATGAGGTTTGAAGACCTGCTTGGTTTCAGGCGGAATCCTGTAAACGATACTCCTTTATTCCTGAAATTTAATTCAAAAGCTCTCGACGGACATCCGACACCGGAAACTCCTTTCGTGAAAGTAGCCACCGGCGCAAGCGGAGTCGGTGTGCCTGCGTCGTTCGGACTCGCTCTGGGTGCGATCGACTATTACGGGCAAAACGCTCCGAAAGTACACCTGGTTGAAGGTGAAGGCGGAATGACTCCCGGACGCGTTGCCGAAGCTTTTGCGGCGGCATCATCAATGAGACTGCATAATGTTATAATACACATCGATTTTAATCAGGCATCAATTGACAGTAATAAAGTATGCCGTGAGGGGGATTCAAAAGGTGATTATGTTCAGTGGAATCCGCTGGAACTTGCATACCTTCACGACTTTAATGTGATTTACGTTGATGACGGAACGAATTTCAGTAAGGTTACAGCCGCGCAGGCATTCGCGAAGAATCTCAGCAACGGTCAGCCGACGGCTATTGTTTACCGCACAACGAAAGGATGGAAATACGGAATTGAAGGCAAGGGCTCACACGGCGCCGGTCATAAATTCTGCTCGGAAGGTTATTACAAATTCCTCGAAGAGTTCGAAACAGCATTCGGTGTGAAGGCTCCGAGGTTTGAACAAAAACCCATCAGCGAAATAAAAAACGAATTCGGTATGATGATTCCGAATTTCTCAGGCGACTGGACTTCAGTCGCAATTGAAAAGACTTACTGGGATACAATTACAATGGTAAGAAACGTCATAGAAAATAATAAAGACCTTGCATATTTTGCCGATGCTATAATGGATTCGGGAAAGAGACTGATTTCTATCGGCAGAACTCCAAGAGAAAATCACACTGAACTTGAAAAGTTATATACGGACAATAAAGTTGACGCAAATAAAACCCCCGAAGAACTTAACCTTAAACCCGGGGCAACTACAACTATCAGGGCAGCGCTTGGTTCTTCACTCGGATATCTGAATAAAATTACGAACGGCGCTATACTTGGTGTGGCGGCTGACCTGCTCGGCTCAACAAGCGTAAACCTCGTCGGTGAAGGATTCCAGCAGGGATTCTTCGATTCTATAGACAATCCGTATTCAAGAATTCTTACTATAGGCGGTATCTGCGAGGATGCAATGGGCGCAATGATGGCAGGACTCGGAGCTTACGGGAGAAACATAGGCGTCAGTTCGTCTTACGGCGCATTCATTTCGGCGATGGAACACACTGCGGCAAGGCTTCACGGAATAGGCGAGCAGGGTAAAGTACATCACTACGGCGGACATTATAACGCATGGATTTTGATTAACGCGCATGCGGGACTGAAAACCGGCGAAGACGGTCCCACGCATGCCGACCCGCAATGTCTGCAATTACTCGAAGGTAACTTCCCGCTCGGAGTTATGATTACACTCACTCCCTGGGAACCGGGCGAAGTGTGGTCACTTCTTATTGCCGCGCTTATAGTTTCTCCGTTCGTCACAAGACCGAATGAAGTAATTGCTGACAGAAAAGCTATGAACCTCGCACCCGCAGAAGACGCAGTCAAGGGTCTGTATTTGCTCAGGAAAGCCGATAAATCAAAGAAAGTTGACGGTACGATAGTGCTTCAGGAAAGCGGTGTAACAATTGAATTCATAACAAAAGCTCTTCCGAAACTTGATAAAGACGGATATAATCTCGACGTATTCTACGTATCAAGCGCTGAACTGTTCGAACTTCTGCCCGAAGGGGAAAGACTTGCGATTTACCCTCCGGAAACCGGCGAAAAAGCTCTCGGTATAACGGGATTCACTTTACCGACGATGTATAAATGGATAACAAGCAATGATATGAGGAAAAAGATACTTCATCCTTTCAGAGGCGGTGTGTATCTCGGAAGCGGAAATGCCGACAGCGTGCTAAAACAGGCAGGACTCGACGGTGAGGGTATTTATGAGGAAGTGAAGAAATATATCGCAGGGAAAAAATAGATTAATTATTAATCGTGGCTATACAAAAAACCCGGTGATGAGCCGGGTTTTTTATTTATAAAAACTTGTCCTGGGGTACCCTCTGGGTCATTTATTTCAGGATCAGTAAGAGAAATTTATCTAACCGTCAATGTTTCGGAAGTAAGCGTTGCTTTTGCCGTACCTTTAAGCTCTTCAAGAAGCATTTCAACTTCTTCGTGTGTAAAGTTCACAAACCACCTGTCGGCACGTGCTTCTATGCTCGGCAGTCCTTTTCCGCGAACCGTATCGGCAATAATCAGGCTCGGTTTGCCGGCTTCAATAGGAATACGCGCGAATGCTCTTTCCATCGAAGCAAAATCGTGACCGTCAACCGTCCGCACAGCCCATCGGAAAGCTTTGAATTTATCCGCAATACTCTCGAGCTTTATAAGCTCTTCGGTTTCGATATTCGCCTGAAATTTATTCCTGTCAATAACTGCAACCAGATTGTCAATCTTCTTTGAACCGGCAACCAGAGCGGCTTCCCAGATAGAGCCTTCGTTCAGCTCTCCGTCGCCGAGAACAACAACAACGCGGTTTTTCTGCTCGCGTATCTTGCAGTCTATTGCAACGCCCATTGCGACACTGATAAGATGACCGAGTGAACCTGAATGGAATTCAATACCGGGAATGTTTACGTTCGGATGCCAGTAAATAAAATCGTTTGTTTTAAGGTGATTCTTCAGACGCTCGGGCGGGATTATTCCCATTTCCACGAATGTACCATAGAGCGCGGGTACATCGTGTCCCTTCGATAAAAACAGATAGTCCCGTGTATTGTCGTTCAGATTATCGGGGTTAACATTCAAAAACTCCTTGTAAAGATATACCATAATGTCGGCGCAGGAAAGTGATGCCCCTATGAAACATCCTCCGTCGGTTGACATGCGGATTATATGCTCACGGACACGAAATGCTTTTTCTTTAAGCCCGGCTAATTTAGTTTTATTCATATCGCAGAATTTTTTTTGTTTGATTTTTATTTACTGTTTTTAATTCGTTCAGATGTTTCCTGTACCAGTTAACTCCGGCGAACTTTGAATTAATATTCATAATCTCAGGATTCTCCTCAAGTAATTTGAGTATATCATACAATGAAAACAATGGATTTATTTCATACAATTCGTCATAGATTCTTTTAATAAAAATATAATCTTCCATAAAGTCAATTGTGAACCTGTGCGACATGGAGTAATCGAGACCCGTCTCCCAAGAAACATTACCGATGCGGAACTGCGACGGATTCTCCCAAATATACGGGGTTGTATGCTCACGCTCAAAAGGTCTCATTGCTGTTTTCCATGTTTTCTCCAGAGCGGCAAAGCTCATCACTTCAACGTCGTTGCCGTCGGGATAAGTCGCGGGATGAAGATTGCTGACAAAATCATAACTGTCTTTATTTTCGATGTAATATCCGATTACTTTTTCAATTACTTGCGGGTCAATCAAAGGACAGTCAGACGGAATTTTCACAACAGCATCGGGCTTGAAATCAATCACGGCTTTATAATGCCTGTCGAGCAGGTCATGAGAGTCGCCGCGAAAACATTTTATCTTCTCTGAAATGCAAAGGTCGTAAACTTCATCGTCGGATTTGTCTGTCGTAGTGGCAACAATAACATTAAAGCAGAACTTTTTCGGAATTTTCGCCGCCGAAACACGCTCTGCCATACGTATAAGAAGCGGTTTGCCGGACAGGTCAAGCAAAATTTTACCCGGAAGACGTGTGGAGCCGCGGCGGGCTTGTATAACTACAGATATTTTAAAGTTTTCATTCATTTATTCAAAAAAATGTTCTTAAAATTTATGCTAATCCGTGTAAATTAGTGTCGGACGCTCTTTGTCCTTATCATCAGAGATATTTACCGATTACTTCCGCAATATTTTTGTCTGAAATTCCACCGTTTTGCAGAGGAACCATTTTCCTTAGTTCTTCAACGTCAAAACTTGAATACACTTCTTTCCCGAGCACAAGACCAGTATAAATCACCGTTGACCAGGTTGTGATAAGCACACTGCAATTTGCAACCATCTCATTCGTATCGCCGATGGAATACACAAGCGCAGAAGGGACTTCCTTTTTAATTTCTTTAGCCGCACGCCTGTAAATTTCATTCGGATGAAGTTTAAAGATTATTTGTCTTCCCCGTGCAATATCACGGCAGTACCGGACGAACTTTTTCCTGTTTTCATATTTCCATGTTTCACGGGAGTCCGAAGTGCATACGAGAACATAATCCTTATGCGGAAAACTGTTGTTAAGATATTCAGTACAATTATCATAATTAGGAATACCCGTTACATAAATTTTTTCAGGTTTACATCCCTGTTTCACAAAATGTATCTTGTATCCTTCCGAAGCCACGCAGAAAGCAATATAGGCATCTGACATGCCCGTAGTTGATGTGCTGGCAAAGTAACGCGGGAATTTAATATATTTAGAGAGATAGTAAAAAAAATTCGGCGGGTCTGTCATTCCTTCCTGAACAAGTATGATTTTTTTGTTTCTGATGTTTTTGGGAATGATTAAATCACTGCAGGTAACAACTAAATCATAATCGTCATTCCTGCCTTCATAGTCAAAATTAAGTTTATTCTCTTTAATGTAATTATCTGTTCTCTGTTTATGCTTGCCGCCGAGAATGTAATTATCTGTTCTCTGTTTATGCTTGCCGCCGAGAATCGTAAAATTAATGATTCCCGTTCTGACTATGAACCACAAATATCCGCTTGTGTAATAAGAAGTGAAATAACAGTCACAGCCGGGAAAATGTTTAGAAACTTTGTGCAGCATCGTTGTCTGGTTAAGCGAGCCGCCGATAAACAATATCTTCTTTCTCTTATTCAATAAATCCTTTTACTTCAGTAATGTTTAATCAATAATTATGAGCGTTTATAAAAAAGCTTGTACTGAACCTGTTTCAGTATTCTGCTAAAATAACATAAACAATTAAAATAATTAAGATTTATCTGATATAAAATCAATAAATTATTATCTTTAGTATGTTCTGTAAAGAACTTTTTTCAGTCCGGGTTTCCTCAAAAGTTCCTGGGATACCGGTAAATTTTCGTCCGATACGGCAGACAGCGCAATTTTGCTTTACGCAATAGAAATTATGCAGATGAATAAGTCCCTGACTTTCGGCAATGGTTGATTGTTTAAAAAACAATTGTTTGTTCATTGCTTTCAGTACTTTGTTTGTACTGCCGTCTTTTGTCTCTGAATAAATTTTTTCCGTTTTTAATTTTAAATCTGCATCTTCGAACTCCGATTGTCTCTGAATAAATTTTTTCCGTTTTTAATTTTAAATCTGCATCTTCGAACTCCGACGCATACAAATACACAATGGGTATAAGCACATTCACGAAAATTCCAAGTATGCGTTCGGCTCCGAGTGAAAATACTGAAGGCGATCCTGAAATAATCCCGAAACGAGTTCGGGACAGGGTAGCATGACAAGGACAAGGTTGTTAATTTGCTCTCTTTCCCGAAGTCGTAATGTTTTTTCCAGTAATCGGAAACGTTTACTCCCGAAAGAATTTCTTTTACGGACTTCAGCAAAAAGTTCTTCGGTTTTTCTTCGCCGCGAAACGCAGTGATTATTCGGCGGAAAAAATCCTTTTCGTTTATTTCCATGCACAGCGCCGCAGCGTATGCAAGCCTGAGAGACGGGAAATTCCGCGGACGAAGACGGAAAAAAGTCCATTCAGCCCTGTCCATTTCCTGAAATTTCAATTTTTCTCTCAGAATCTTCCATGTATCTTTTAGTCCGGAAATGTAATCAGATTTAAATTTTAAATCGTACAGAAATCCGGCTGTGCCGAATATTACAGCTTCGTAATCACGTATTGAAGAACAATATTTTTTTATTTTTAATAAGTCCAGCTCTGCCGAAAGTTTCAGAAACGGGTCCTTGTTCTTTGAAAACCCAAGGGCTTCGCATATATATTCAAACAAAACTTTCTCCCAGCGTGTTTTGCGTGAACCCGGATATGAAGGACTACAGCCAGTTGATTCAAGCTGTTCAAGCCTCGACTTATGCCTGTCTGCACGGTATTTCAGCCGCTTGCGCCCCAGCTCACACAGCCATTCGCTTTTGAATTCATTACTGATATTTTTGTTTCCGGGATAACAGGGAATGCGAAACCCGGGAGAGGGATTGTTAATTATATCTTTCCAGATATCGTGAATTGAAGATGATAAAAACTTAGATAGAATGACTGTATGTATATTTCTCGAGCGGGCGGCTTTAGGCGGAATGTTCTTATCCCTGTCATCTTCACCCCAGAAGACTACCTGAAGTATAACGCTGTTATATTTTCTGTCTTTTTTATGCTGATGAAGCCCCCAGTCTTTAAATGTACGGTGAATTTCCACATCACCCGAATAAACTATACCGTCAATCCGTATCCTCGCACCCAGAAAATCCGCGCCTGAATCATCATTTTTCATGCCGAAATCAATTATTTCGACTGATTTATTATCTGTAGTATGCAAAGAATCGTAATAAACCGGATTTATCCAGATTCTTGAGATAAAATTTTCGTTCAGGTTTAGTTTTTTCATTATAATTTTAGTTAGATTTCCTTAAATTAAGTTAATTTTTAAAATAAATTAATCTAAAAAACATGCTGAAATCAGGAATCACAGTCTCAATTTTGCTTTTACTTGCTTTAACACTTATTTCCTGCGGAGAAAACAAAAAGAAACCGCAGACCGAAGATGAATTTTTAAACACTGCCAAGACCTTATACGACAGTGCAGTAGTAAAAAAGGATAAAGAACTTTTTACACAATCAATCAACTCTTATAAGGATTTCATTAAAACATATCCGAAATCCGAGAAAGTGCTTACCGCTTATAATCAGATAGCGGGAATTTATTTCGATAACCTTCAGAATTATCAGGATGCAATCGGTACTTATTATGAAATAGTTGACAAATATCCGGATAAAAAAGAAGCGAAACAATCCCTGTTTATGATAGCGTTTATTTATGATGAAACACTGAAGGACAAGGAAAGCGCGAAGGCTTCTTATAAGAAATTCCTCGAGAAATATCCTCAGGATACCGACCCTAATGATAAGATGAGCGAATCTGCAAGGAGAATGCTCGAAGTGCTTGAGACGGGTCAGTCAATTGAAGACATTATTCTCAAGAATATAGAAAAACAGGGTGACGTAAAAGAAACTCCGAAAGAAACTCCCAAAGATAAAAAAGACGATCAGAAGCCTCCGAAAGAACAGCGTAAGACGATGAACGTTGACGATGCAACAACTGATCAGCAACCGCAAAAGAAATAATTGATCCTGAAACAAGTTCAGGATGACAAGGGAAGGAATGACAGTGGAACTTTCTGAAGAAAGAGTTTCCGCAGGAAACAATTACAGGAAATACCTCATTCCTTCCGTTGCCGCAAGGCTGTCAAATCTTGAGCTTATAGCAAAACTTGTTGTTGAAGGTTTCATGGCAGGGCTTCACAAATCGCCTTATCACGGTTTCAGTGTTGAATTCGCAGAGCACAGGCAGTATATGCCAGGCGACGATCTTAAACATCTCGACTGGAAAGTATATGCCAGGACAAACAGATATTACATCAAGCAGTATGAAGAAGAAACGAATTTAAAGTCATACATACTGCTCGATATGAGCAGGTCTATGGCATATTCATCCGAACTAAAAAAATCCGATGGTAAAAAAAGTATCTTCGGACAGAAAAAGAACACGAAAGAAACAATTCCGCCGGATAAACAGCTTACAAAACTCGAATACGCCTCTTACCTCGCCGCATCGCTTGCATATCTGATGGTTTTGCAGAGGGACGCAGTATCGCTTACAACTTATGATACGAAGATAAGAAAATATATACCGCCGAAATCAACAAACGCTAACCTGAAACTGATACTAAAAGAATTATCGCAAATAAAGCCCGATGACAGGACGGGAACGGCGGCGAGCCTGAATGAAATTGCCGATAAAATTAAAAGAAGAGGATTAATAATTATTATAAGTGATTTCTTTGACAATCAGGATGAGGTGATAAGCGCGTTCAGACATTTCAGGTATGATAAAAATGAAGTAATTGTATTTCAGGTACTCGACCCCGTTGAAATATCATTTCTTAAAGGAAATCCGGTTACCTTGATTGATATGGAGACAAAGGAAGAAATGTATTCACAGCCCTTATCGGTTCAGAAGGCATACACGGAAGCGATGAGCGAATTCATACATAAATACAAAACCGAATGCAGGAAGAACAACATTGATTACATTACGCTCTCAACAGAAACACCTTTTGATACCGGACTTTTGAGATATCTTAACAGAAGGAAAAAAAGCCTTTAATACCTTATCTTAGTCCTTTCATCCCAGATAGGAGTGAGAAGGCGGTAATCGCCGTACCCGGAATCGTCAATGAAAATAAACTGCCTGTTCACATTATAATAATCCCAGATTTCATAAGGTTTTGAATTTCCGTCAAACGGATGGCGCTCTATATTGCCGGGGTTCCCGAATATAATAAAGACCATACCCATATCCGTTTTCCATCCTTCCACGTAGTGGGAATATCTTTCATTGGCAATCTTAATCCGGTTATAATATTCCATCATCAGTTCATTTTTCGGCGTTTTAGGCGAGGGGTCTTTATCCCTCCAGAATTTAACAAACCTCCTCTGGCGCTCTTCCTTGGTTTTACCTTCTTTTATTTTGTCAAGTTCATCTTCGCTCGCGATATAAACAAGCTGGTTTATTGCGAGGTCAATATCATTCATGTTAACAGGAATATTCCCCCACTTATACGTAAAATATTTACCCGTGTGCAGTGCCCGCGAATCATACACTTCAAGCTTGAAATTTCCGATGTAAAGATTATCCGTCGGTATTTTTTGAAAAATCTGATTTACGCCGGGAAGGAATTCACACGTCAGAGTATCCTGATAAAGTGTTTTACTCTTGTCGTCCGTTATTTTATAATAATAAGCGCGGTTGACTGCAGTGTCATATTTACTGATTACTTCAAAAAAGAAATAGAACTCTTTCAGACTTCCGACGTTATTATTAACCAGCGGTGTAATTTCTTTTTCTTTTCCGGCACCGACTTTCACATCAGATAACAGCATAACATCGCTGAAAAAAAGATTGTCTATTCCCCTTTCTTTAACGGCAAACGAAACATCTTTCTTGTATTCAGTATTGTTATTCTTATCCCTTAGCGTAAAATTAATTGTGTAATATTCAGGAGGAAGGTTAAACTGTTTAAGAGAAAAATACGACCTGTCCTCAATCCGTTTAATATCGCTTTTCGGTATGGAAACAAGTTCGGTATTCGCCTGATTAACCACTATGCTGTTTTTTGAGTTTTTAATGGCTATCACAAAATCGAGATTGGCTTCAAAATCTCCCGTAGCGCTGTTCTTTTTGAACATAAGATTTTGCTGAAGGATTTCGATATAAAGATCCAGCTTGCCGCCTGTACTGTCCTTGTCGTAGAAAACAAGCGGGTCGAGAAAGAAATACTCTTTGTACAGATTAGCATTATTGAGAGTCTTATCTATAATCTGTCCGCGGACGGGATAAGAAAAAAACACGGTAAACAATATAACGAACAAGACAGTATGTTTTTTCATATCCGATATTAAATTTGTGTATCTCATAATCAGCCTTTCGTTATTTAATTTCTAATTCACCAAACAAATCGAACTGTTCATAATCAAATATCATAACGTTATAAAATTCTCCCTTTTTAAGTTCAGCATTACTGTCAATATAAACTTCCTGGTCAATTTCCGGTGCGTCCTTATACGTCCTTCCAATGTAATAATTTGATTCCTTTCTGTCAATCAATACTTTTACGACCTTTCCGAGCGAATTTCTGTTGTTTTCTTCCGAAATTTCTCTCTGTGCGTCGAGAATCGCCTTCTGTCTCGCTGTTTTTTCTTTTACGGAAATGTCATCGGCTATATTAGCAGAGTGCGTACCGTCTTCTTCGGAATAAGTAAACACTCCGAGGCGGTCGAAACGGAATTCCTTAACAAAATCAAGAAGTTCGCTAAAATCTTTATCTGTTTCACCCGGATAGCCCGTAAGCACCGTAGTGCGAATTGCAATTCCGGGAACATCATTCCTTAATTTTTCCAGAACCTCAATAAGATTTTTCTTTGTTATTCCGCGCCTCATTGATTTAAGGACGTTATCTGAAATATGCTGTATGGGAATATCAATATAATTACAGATTTTTTCGTTATCGCGAATCGCGGAAATCAAATCATACGGAAAACGCGACGGGTAGGCGTACATAAGTCGTATCCATTCTATGCCGTCAATCGCTGACAATTTTTCGAGCACATTTGCAATCCTGCGTTTCCTGTCAATATCCATTCCCCAGAACGTAGTATCCTGACCGATTACCACAAGTTCTTTAACCCCTTTTTTCGCGAGCAATCGTGCTTCTGTGAGTATCTCATTCATCGGCTTCGAAACGTGACGCCCGCGCATAATCGGAATCGCGCAGAACGAGCATGGATTATCGCATCCCTCGCTGATTTTAAGATAGGCGTAATGTGCGGGAGTAGTGAGCAAACGTTCTCCGATTAAATTCCGTTTATAGTCAACACCAAGTTCATTGAGAATACCAATTATTGTTTTTGGTCTACTTGTTGCGCCGAAATACATATCAACTTCGGGAATATCTTTTTCGAGGTCTTTCTTGTAGCGGTCGGAGAGGCATCCCGCTACGTATAAATTTTTGATTCTGCCTTTTTTCTTATTCTCGACGGCGGCAAGTATTGTATCAATTGATTCCTGCTTTGCAGACTCGATGAATCCGCATGTATTTATAATAATCGTACCCGCTTTTTTTTCGTCGTCGGTCAGTTCAATATCGCTTGCATTTAGCTGAGCCATAATATGCTCGGAATCTACGAGATTCTTCGAGCATCCGAGCGTAATAATCTTAACTTTATCTTTTTTAACCTTCATTACACAAATTTACCTGTATTTTTTATAACATTAAACTTACAAAGAGGTTTCGTTTTAAGATAATATGATTTAATAACTGAACAATAATTTGAGATTGATTAATTTCCAGTATTTTAAAATCTTAATATTAATCAATCACAAGCTGCCGCTGACGAATTCAAGACCAAATATGGAACGTAAGAGAGTTTCTTACAGGCTGGACAGGCTACTACAGGCTTGGAAACAGTTCAAAGGCTCTGAATAACATCAGTCAATACACTAACAAAGGTTTAAGATATCTTCTTCAAAGAAATAAAGGAAGAAGCGGTTACGGATGGGGGAAAATCGGTTCAGATACAATATACGGAAAGTTAGGATTGTTCTATATTTAGTGTAAACACGCACTATTTTTAAATAATTTAAAATCTTTAATATTATGTGGTTCTTTTACTATCAGCGGACAAGTAATATTACTGTACGTACATATTAATTATATGCTTGCATTTAATAAATACATTGGTTAATTAGAAATATATTAATTCAGCAATTAAATTATTAACGATTATTAGTGTTTTGA
>JAPLFI010000074.1 GCA_026390755.1 Ignavibacteriota bacterium | reverse complement strand
TCTCGTCATTTTATCTTTGTATTTTGCTTATAAATTAAAAGCAAACTATATACAAATTTAAAAGAATTAACATCATGAAAAGAATTTACTTTACAATCGTCCTTCTGCTTTTGGTGAGCACTTGTTTCTCACAACCGATTCCTCAGGATAGTTTATATCTGGGGCAAACCCGTCCGGGTTCCATTCCTGTAGTATTTCAATTACAATCCAGCAGCGGATTACGCCCCGTTGAAAGAATATGCATAAGCTCCGATGGCAAGGAAATTTATTATTGTGAATTAGATAGCTGGCCGATAAGTATTTCAAGAGTGAAATGCTACAAGTATATCAGCAATAAGTGGCAGGGACCTTTTGTGGTTTTTGAGGGTTTTGTTGCCCCGGGACTTTCGGTTAATGACAGTACTTTGTATATGCAAAGGGATACGAATGGTGTTTCCCGGACTTTTTATTCAACAAGAACAGGTACGGGCTGGAGTACACCTGTAAGGCTGCTTTCATCTAACCTTCAGTCGCATTATTTTCAGGAGACACAATTAAAGAACTATTATCTTGCTTCGACCCCGGGTGGTAACAGCGATATATGCAAGTTAGTGATTAATAACCAGGATACAACAATACAGAGTTTAGGGAAACCCATAAATAATACTGCCACTGAAAACGACTTCTTTATAGCAAGAGATGAATCATATATTATTTTTTTCCGTTTATCTTCGCCGTTTGATTTATTTATCAGCTATCATAAGAATAACGGGAAATGGACAAACCCAAAATCTCTCGGACCAAATATAAACACGAATATTTATGACTGCTGTCCGTTTGTAACAGGCGATAACAAATATCTTTTCTTCACACGCGGTAATTGGCCAATGAATACATACTATACTTATTGGGTTAAGGTGGACAATATTATTGACAGTCTTCATCATACAAACTTTATTCCGTATCTGGTAAATCAAATTCCGAATCAAACCGATTCCGTAGGTGTTCAATTCTCGTATACAATACCGGATTCCACTTTTATAGATGACGACGGTAATAATACAATAACTTATTCAGCTACTTTGAGTGACGGCAGCAATTTGCCATCCTGGTTAAATTTTAATCCGGGAACAAGAACTTTATCAGGCACTCCTGTTACAGCAGGTACATCAAACATTAAAGTAACTGTCACGGATAATGACTCTGCAAAAGCTTTGTGTGAATTTGCGTTAAATGTATATCCGCATACTGCAATAGATCCAAAAGGTGAACAAATAGTGAATGAATACAAATTGTTCCAGAATTATCCGAATCCGTTTAATCCAAGTACGGTTATCAGTTATTCTTTGCTCAGAAATAGTTTCGTAAGCGTGAAAATTTATAATATACTCGGAAAAGAAATAGCAACACTCGTAAACTCTGTTCAGACAAGGGGATTGTACAATGTTACGTTAAAAACGAACAGTCTGAATTTATCATCAGGTATTTATATTTATACTTTAACAGCAACCGAAACAAATTCAAATAAAGTTTTCAGGGAAACTAAAGTAATGAACTATATAAAGTAATTTAATAAATTGAAAATAAGAAAATTAAAGAGAGAATATTATGTTTAAAAAACTTAGCTTTATTTTAAAAACAAACAGGATATTATGAAATATAAGATGTTAATATATTTGGGAACAGGAAAGTCAAATCCCAATTAAAGCACCACAATAAACATTTTGGCTAAAAATATTTTTTTCTAACGGGACGACTCCCTACAGATTTCAGAAAAATTTAAAAAAACATGGAACTTTAATAAAATAAAATTCTGTTATATTCGAAAAGGTTTGATTACCGCCGCCTGATCTGTTAACAGTTGATTCATTTTGGCGCTTTCCCAACAGGTAATAAGCCGGAACAGATATTAAATAAATAATTATTAGAAGGGAATAAAGAAAAATGAAAACAGTAGTAATCTTTCTTTTGCTATCATTTTTATCAGTTGCTTACGGAGAAACATACGGACAAAAACATATTCCTAAAGAGACACTTACAAATTTTCCATCCCAGAATCTTTTAAACTATAAACCACCTTTTACACGTGATAAAGTTCTTGAAAAAGTAAAAAATAAAGAGTCTCTGGCATGTCTGGACTTAAAAAAAATAGATCTCAGCGGAGCGAATCTCAGCGGAGCGGATTTCAGCGGAGCGAACCTCAGCGGAGCGAACCTCAGCGAAGCGAACCTCAGCAAAGCGGATCTCAGCGGAGCGGATCTCAGCGGGGCAGACCTCAGCGGAGCGGACCTCAGAAAAGCGGACCTTAGTAAAGCGGACCTTAGAAAAGCGGACCTTAGAAATGTAGTCCTTAAAGAAGCGAAACTGGAAGAAACCGACTTCAGCGATGCAAATCTCAGCAAAGCAAACCTCTGGAAAGCAGATCTCAGCGGAGCAGATCTCAGCGGGGCTGACCTCAGCGGGGCTGATCTCAGAGCAGCAGTCCTCATATTTGCCGACCTTGGCGGAGCAAATATGAAAGGGGTAAGGCGTTAGGTAAATCAAGTATTATTAACATACAGCGCTTCCCGCGTTGAAGAGCAAAATAAATCATTACCGGGACATTTCAATCTTCGAGGGTTTGGAGAAGACCCATAATAAATATATCTGCTGTAAACATTTTGTCCCTAAAAAAAAGTTCTTCGGGACAATCGGCGCGCAAGCGGGAAAATCACAAAAGAGATTTATAATCTCTTGCGCCGTGAAAAATCCTGTGAATATATACTGTTTTCCCTTCCACGGTATAAAAAATGATATAATTATCAACGACAATGTAACGATAATTAAGATTTTTTATGTCTTCGTCTTTTGGAATTCTTCCCATAAATGGATTAGCAGAAAGGAGAGATAAATTACTTTCAATTTTATCTGCTATCTCGTTAGCGGCTTTAGGACTTACTCCGGATAAATAATTGATTATTTCCGTGAAGTCCTCTTCTGCAATTTTTAATAAACGAATACTATACTGAAGCATTAATCCGTTTTCGAATTCTTTTCATTACCTGCGTTAAAGGGGAGCCTTTGTCTCCGGACGACTTCTGATTCTGAGCAACAGACAGCTTGCTCAGTAAATCAATTTTTGACTGTAGTTTAGTGTAATAACCTATTGACATGACGACCATGTCTCCTTCGCCGTTCTTTGTAATAAAAACAGGGGCATCCGATACTTTTGTTAATTGCGATATTTCATTTGATTTGTTTCTTAAATCCGATATTGGTTTTATTATTGTCATTAGCCTTAATTAATTATATCAATATTATATCATAATTATGATAATGTCAATTCATTTTCGGAATATTACTTCAACACGGTTTCTCTTTGGTAATTTCCCCCGGCGACTTCGCAAGCCGTCATATATCCGAGTTTGCACGCTTTTTCAAACGTTAAAGGGGTGAGTGTTTCCGGTGTATCCGACATTAAATGCAGATGCGTGTAACTGAAATACGATACAAAATATAAACACGGCACGCCTTTGAGGTGTATGGGTGTAGCATCAGCGCCGCCGCCGTTCCATGTCCTCAAAATCATTCCCTTCGTATATAGCGAATCAATACTCCGCGTAATCTGCCAGAGCACGGGCACGCTTTTTCCGTTGCCAATCTGTAAGCTGTCTCCGTGTCCGATGCAGTCGTTATTCATCATCATTACGGTTTTTTCGAGCGGCACGAGAGGATGTTCAGAGTAATATGTTGCGCCCTGCAAACCCGATTCTTCGTTTGAGAACAGTATAAACAACACCGAGCGTTTGGGCTTTACACCTGAGTTTACGAAAGTCCGCGCCATTTCAAGCACCGAGGCTGAGCCGGAAGCATTGTCATTTGCTCCGGGGAAGTAAATTTCTCCTGCCTGACTTCCGACGTGGTCGAGATGAGCGCCGATTACAATGTATTCATTTTTCATCTTAGGGTCGCTTCCTTCGAGCATACCTGCGACGTTCACCGTTTGTTTGTTTTTTGTATATTTCGCCGTTATGTCCATGCCAGCCGTCACACCGGTTTCAATAGGCATGGGTTTCCTTTCGGTATCAATTGATGTTTGCAGTTCTTTCAGTGTTTTTCCGCATGTCTGAAGCATTTCATCAGCGCCCGCTAAATCCAGATGTATCATAGGGAAATTTTCAAGCATCTCTCCCTCTCCGTCCATCACGCTTCCAATCGGTTTCTGAGGATTAGCGTCATTCGGTTTCGACACAAATATTATACCAAGCGCGCCTTTCTGCGAGGCTACCACAGCCCTGTAACGGAGCGACTGGTTCCAGTCCCGGTTTTCAGCTTTCCATGACGGCGTCTGCTTGAAGAGCATTACAATTTTTCCTTTAACGTCAATGCCAGAGTAATCATCGTATTCGTTATCGGTATTCGCGTTATCAGAACTGTCATTAGAACTTTTTGCCGGTGAAAACCCGTATCCGCAAAATACAACAGGTGCCGTGAACTTCCCGCTTCCCGTGAATCCGCGGCAGACGAATTCATCGCCCAGTTTAAAAGTTCTTGTTTCTTCTCCGTTATTCGTCAGGTAAAATCTGCAGGGTCCCGTAATATCGTTATATTCGATGCTTAATGTCTGAAAGTAGGTTTCATTACCCATTGGTTTCAGCCCGAGTTTTCTGAATTCGCCAGCTATCCAGTCTGCCGCTTTAAAATATCCATCGCTTCCGCTGAGCCTGCCTGCAAGTTCCTTTGAGGCGAGATATTCAACCGTTTTGATAAGGTTTTCGCTTTTTATTGATGAAACTCCGGGATATTTATCGTCGGGATTATCGGTTGTCCGGATTTCTGAAGTGGTAAATCCGAAAACACCCGCGATTATTAACACGTAAAATAGAATTTTTTTCATTATGCTTATTATCTTAAGATGTAAATTATTTCTTTATTATTAAGTATTCAACATAATAACAGTTTTAATTTAAAAAATATTTCATATTTTATTCCAAGTATATCAAAAGAACAATGTGTGGATTTCATGTTATTAGCAAAGAGCATTCATGTTATTAGCAAAGAGCACATTGAACCCCTACGGGGTTCGGGTGGTGGTAACATCAAGTTCTATTAACAGGCAACGCCTACGGCGTTGAAAAGCAAAAGAAATAAAACAATCAGAGATAACAAGCAACGCCTACGGCGTTGAAAAGCAAAATAAATAAAGTATATCAAACCATGTACAGAATATTCACAGTTCTGATTCTGTTTTTTGCTCTTTTTTGTGCGGCAGGTATTGTTTTGGCGCAGGATGAGGTCAGTGAAAAATTTTACGAGTTAACGCTCGAGAAAATATTTCTTAATCCGGAATTTACGCATAAAGGAAGCGGAGTCAATAGTTTAATGCAGTCTATGAAAGACGGTATTCACTATTCCGCAATAGACGAAGGAATGAATCTTAATATCTATGATTATGAAACGGGAAATAAAATAAATACAATTCTAAGCGGCGATGATTTTCTTGCCGCCGCAGGTAAAAGCGAAGCCGAAATCAGTTCTTATTATTTCAGTCCCGACGAAACAAAAATTCTTATTTCCACGGATGCGGAGAAGGTTTACCGTTATTCGACTATTTCGAATTTTTATGTATGGGATATAGCAGAAAAAAAACTGACTTTTCTGACCAGTAACGGTAAAGCACGGCGTGCGGAGTTTTCTCCGGACAGCCGCATGGTCTGCCTGGTACGCGCGAATAATATTTTCATAATTGACATTGAAGAAGGTACGGAAACACAGGTGACGAAAGACGGCGAAAAAAATAAGATTATCAACGGTATTGCCGACTGGGTTTGCGAGGAAGAGCTCGGAATATCGAAGGCATTCGACTGGTCGCCCGATGCATCAAGACTTGCATATATGCGTTTTGACGAGAGTAAAGTGAAAGAGTACGATCTTACTTTCTACGGCGAACTCTATCCCGAGCTGTTCAAATATAAATACCCGAAGGCGGGCGAGGATATTTCAGTTGTTACGGTACATATTTACGATGTTGCCGAAAAGAAAACAGTAAGGGTTGATGCCGGACCGAATCCCGACCAGTATATCGCCCGCATTAAATTTACTCGTGAGCCAAATATACTTTCCGTAACGCGTCTGAACCGTCTGCAGAATAAACTCGATATACTTTTTGCCGATGCGGTAACGGGCGCTTCACGCGTGATACTAACGGAAGAAAATAAGTATTATATAAGCGAATCTTATGACCTCACTTTCCTTAAGGACAACAGTTTCCTGCGTTTGAGCGATAAAGACGGTTATGCACATATTTACCATCATTCTGCCGACGGCAGAGAGATTTCGCAGGTAACAAAAGGCGAATGGGAGGTGGCGAGTCTTAAAGGCGTTGATGAAGAGAAAAAACTTGTTTACTACATTTCGCATGAGATTTCGCCTCTTAACAAGGATATATATTGCATTAACCTGGACGGTACAGGGAAGAAGAGAATTTCAGAGAGACCCGGTTCGAGCAATGCAGAGTTCAGCAAAGGATTTAAATACTATATTCTGAGTAATAATCAGGCAAATATCCCGCCGTACTATGAACTTCGCCGCGGCGACGGCTCGCTTGTGAAAGTGATGCAGGATAATCTCGGACTGCGCGATAAGATGAAAGATTACAATTTCACGAAGAAAGAGTTTTTTAAATTCAATACGTCGCAGGATGTGGAGCTTAACGGTTACATGATAAAACCCCCGGATTTCGACGAGGCAAAGAAATATCCGGTACTTATGTATGTTTATGCAGGACCCGGTTCGCAGTCGGTGACGGACTCATGGGGAGGAAACGATTATATATGGTATCAACTGCTCTGTAAAAACGGATACATTGTTGCCTGTGTTGACGGACGGGGCACGGGAGCACGGGGCTCGGAATTTGAAAAGCAGGTTTACCGCCGCATGGGCGAACTCGAACTTAAGGACCAGATTGAAGGCGCAAAGTATCTCGGCTCACTGCCTTATATTGATGCCGGGCGCATCGGCATCTGGGGCTGGAGTTTCGGCGGATATATGAGCACTCTGTGCATCACAGCCGGCGCGGATTATTCTGAAAATAAATCCAGTCCTGAATTTATTTCAGGATCAGGACAAGTTTTTAAAACTGCCGTTGCCGTGGCGCCGGTTACTTCGTTCAGATATTATGATAATATTTATACGGAGCGGTATCTCGGACTGCCGAAGGATAATCCTGTGGGTTATGACAGCAATTCATCTGTTGCGCATGCCTCTAATCCTGTGGGTTATGACAGCAATTCATCTGTTGCGCATGCCTCAGAACTCAAAGGGAAACTTCTTATAGTGCACGGTGCGACTGACGATAATGTGCATTTGCAGAACACTATGGAATTTGTTAACGCGCTTGTTAAAGCAAATAAACAGTTCGAAATGCAGATTTACACGAACCGTAACCATAATATAAGCGGGGGTAATACACGATACCATTTATATAAAAGAATTACGGATTTTATTTTGAAAAATCTTTGATGCGGGAAGCTTCATATTACATATTAGAAAAAGATAAGAAAGTACGCTGTGTGTTATGTCCCAAACAGTGTCTGATTTCCGAAGGAAAGACAGGCGGATGCGGTGTTCGTGAGAATTCAGAAGGCAAGCTTTATACACTGGCTTATTCGAAACCCGTTGCAATACACGTTGACCCGATTGAAAAGAAACCGCTTTACCATTTTCATCCCGGCGCTCAGATACTTTCAATAGGAACATACGGCTGTAACCTCTCCTGTAAGTTCTGCCAGAATTTTGATATATCGCAGGAGTTTGAAAAGCCGGATTTTGACCGTATTACCGAAGTAACTCCCGAAGAGATTTTAAAAATTTGCAGGGATAAGGGATATAAGTTTGTTGCCTTTACATATAACGAGCCGTCAGTTTTCTTCGAATATATGATTGACATGGCGAAACTCTGCAAGACGGAAGGGATAAAAACCGTTATGGTATCCAACGGTCAGATTAACGAAGAGCCGCTTCGCGAACTGATTGATTGTATAGATGCTTTCAATATAGATTTAAAATCGTATAACCCGGAGTTTTATAAGAAAATCTGCGGGGGGGAAATTGAAACCACAAAGCAAACCATAAAAATAATTGTTGAAAAAGGGAAACATCTTGAAGTAACTTTTTTACTTATTGAAGGGTTAAACGATAACGAGCAGGAATTCCACGAACTCTGCAGGTTTCTTGCCTCGCTCGACAAGGAAATTGTTCTGCATATTTCGCGCGCATTCCCGCGCTATGAAATGGATTTTAACCCGACGCCGTTATGGCTGTTGAAAAATTTTGAAAAAATCGCAAAACTAAACTTAAAAAAAATATATGTCGGAAATGTACATTAATAAAATCAAATATTTCGCCGTTTTGATACTGATTATCGCGGTAACTGTTTCATGCAGTAAAAACGGCACGGCAGAAAAAAATGCCGGGAAGAACACGATAAACGAAAAGACTGTCAACACCGGCACAGAGGTAAAAACTGCTGACAGTACAAAGATTCCCGCCGGTTTGTTAAAGCTGATAAAAGCCTATCCCGAATTTCTTGAGCGCGCCGATGCCAACAATCTCTACTGGAAAGACGGCTCTTCCATGGTTTACGATGACGGCAGGGAAAAATCGCACGATGAAATGCTGGAGAACCCTGACCTTGAGGATATGATGTCACAGCCATACACTATGGGGGCAGGCTGGGATAAGCCTCCTGGCCGGGACGCATACGTTATGAGCCGTTCTTTGCTAAAATGTACGGCAGTTCGGAATCCGGCGTAAGAAAAAATCTCACTACCGTTACATGGATGCCCGGCATATCGGGTACACCGCTGATGGTTAATACTGTTAATGAAGTTGATATACAGCTCAGGGCTGTTTGTGATGACCTTGCAAAGCTGGATAATGAGTTTATGAAATATGTAAAACGTACGGCAGGCACATTTAACTACCGTGTGATTGCGGGTACACAGCGTCTCAGTGCGCACAGTTACGGTATTGCGATTGATATTAACACGGAATATTCCGATTACTGGCAGTGGGATAAATCTATGAAGTATAAGAATAAGATTCCGATGGAAGTAGTCGAGGTGTTTGAGAACCGGGGTTTTATATGGGGCGGAAAGTGGTATCATTACGATACGATGCATTTTGAATACAGGCCTGAACTGCTTGTGAAATAAGTATTTAGTATTTAGTATTTGGTATTTAGTATTTAGTATTTAGTATTTAGTATTTGGTATTTAGTATTTGGTATTTGGTATTTAGTATTTGGTATTTGGTATTTGGTATTTGGTATTTGGTATTTAGTATTTGGTATTTAGTATTTAGTATTTAGTGTTTAGTATTTAGTATAATAACACTTAACACTTAACACTTAACACTTAACACTTAACACTTAACACTTAACACTTAACACTTAACACTTAACACTTAACACTTAACACTTAA
>JAPLFI010000042.1 GCA_026390755.1 Ignavibacteriota bacterium | reverse complement strand
AAGATGATTACCGCCCTTATAAGGCACTGGGATATCCTGTCCTGCCCGCAATTTTTGTGCTGTTCTGCATTACTCTTGTTGTTGTGACGATTATACAAAATCCGCGCGATGCCGCTATCGGACTCGCGCTTGTTTTAATCGGTATTCCCTTTTATATGTTCTGGGCTCGCAGGTCTTAATTCGTATCAACCGCCCATCGCTCTTAATTCTTCATCGCTATTTTATACCGTATTTGTGAATTTTTTAAGTGTTTAATTTTTGATACATTTCATATAAAATCATTTCATTAAGTTAAATTATAAATCTATGAAAATATTCATTGATACAGCTAATCTGAACGAAATAAAAGAAGCCGCTGATATGGGTTTGCTTGACGGCGTGACGACAAATCCGTCTCTGGTTTCAAAGGAAGGACATAAAGATTTCCGCTCAATGCTCGAAAAAATCTGCGCGATTGTTGACGGCGATATCAGCGCTGAAGTTGTCGCGGTTGATTGCGAAGGAATTCTTAAAGAAGGGCGTGAACTTGCAAAAATTCATAAAAATATTGTCGTAAAAGTACCCCTCATAAAAGAAGGTCTGAAAGCTGTTAAAATTTTTCATTCCGAAGGAATCAAAACTAATGTTACTCTGTGCTTCTCTGCCTCGCAGGCTCTGCTCGCTGCAAAAGCCGGCGCGTATCTGATAAGCCCGTTCGTCGGACGCCTTGATGATATTTCGCAGAACGGTATGGAACTGATTCAGCAAATTGTGCAGATTTATCAGAATTATGATTATGAAACACAGGTGCTCGTCGCTTCCGTAAGGCATCCTATACATTTCGTGGAATCCGCCCTTATAGGCGCTGATGTTTGTACAATGCCGTTCAAAGTTATTGAACAGCTTGCTAAACATCCGTTAACTGATATTGGTCTTGAAAAATTCATGTCCGACTGGAAAAAACTTCAAAAATAATTATATGAAAAAGACTGCGTTTAATGCTATACATAAAAATTTCGGTGCTAAATTGGTTGAATTTGCCGGATATGAAATGCCCGTTCAGTATGAAGGTATTATTAATGAACATAAAGCGGTTCGTGAATCCGTTGGTGTATTTGATGTATCACACATGGGCGAGGTGCAGATACACGGAAAAGATGCCTTAGCTTTTGTGCAAAAGCTGACTACGAATGATGTGTCCCAGCTCTCCAAAGGAAGAGTTCAGTATTCTTCGATGTGTCTCCCGGACGGAGGTATGGTTGACGATCTTTTAGTCTATCATTGCGGTGATTATTTTATGCTCGTTATTAACGCATCCAATATCGAAAAAGATATTAAATGGATGAAAGAAAATGTATTCGGCGATGTTACGATAAAGGATATAAGCGATGAAACGTCTTTGCTCGCCGTTCAGGGTAGAAATTCTCTTGCCACTCTTCAGAAACTGACGGAGACTGATTTAAGCAAAATCGAATATTATAATTTTGAATTCGGAAAGATTGCCGGTCAGAATGTGATTATTTCACATACGGGCTATACAGGCGAAAAGGTTTGCTTCGAGATTTATTCTTCCTCTGATGTTGCTAAGTCGGAAGCGTTGTGGAATGCAATATTCTCTGCCGGTGCGGAGTTTAATATTAAACCCATCGGGCTCGGAGCGCGTGATACGTTAAGACTGGAATATGCTTTTCGTCTTTACGGAAATGATATGGATGAAACCATACATCCTCTTGAAGCGGGTCTCGCATGGATTACGAAACTCGATAAAGGTACGTTTAACGGAAGTCAGGCGATTGTAAAAGCAAAAGAGGAAGGTCTGAAAAGAAAACTCGTGGGCTTTGTGGTTGAAGATAAAATCGCAAGACACGGTCAGGATGTGTATGCGGGGGATATAAAGGTCGGATATGTGGCGAGCGGTGCACCTTCTCCTATGCTCGGGAAAAACATAGGACTTGCTTATGTAGCAACGGGTTATAATAAGCTCGGATCCGATATTGAGATTGACGTCAGAGGCAGAAGAATTAAGGCGAAAATAGTTAAGACTCCGTTTCTTTGAATTAAATCCTGAAATAAATCTTATCCTGAACCCTATACTTGTCTTGAACTTGTTTCAGGATTGTTTCAGCATCAGGATTATTTCAGGATCAGGACAAGGATTTATGCTCTCTATATTTGTGTAAGGGCAGACATATTTGTCTGCCCTTTAATATGAACTTTATACAATAAAATTTGATAAATGTAAGTGTTTATCTCACTCAGTCGCTCGTCAACAGCGAGCTGGTTCTGAAAGATAAGAATGTTGTTGTAATAGACACTCTAAGGGCAACTTCTACAATGATAACTGCCCTTGCCAGCGGGGCTAAAGAAATTGTTCCAGCCGAATCGGCTACCGTCGCGGCGCGTATTGCCAAAGGCTCTGCTAATTCCTTATTGTGCGGAGAAAGGAACGGAAAAATTATTGAAGGTTTCGATTTGGGAAATTCTCCTTTTGAATATACTCCCGAAAAGGTTAAAGGGAAATCATTGGTGTTCTGTACTACTAACGGCACCGTGTCAATAAAAAAAGCAAAGCACTCAAAATCATGCGTTCTCGGGGGATTTATCAATTTTACGAAAGTTGTGGAATATTTATCGAACCTGAAAGAAGATTTTATTATTCTTTGTTCCGGAAAGCTGAATCACTTTTGTACGGAAGATGTTGTTACTGCGGGATTGATTCTCTCGGAAGTTATTACTCTTGGAACTTTTCTCGGTAATAAGAATAATTACTCCATCGGCGATTCCGAGTACGTTTCAATTAAACTCGGAAAGTTATTGTCCGCCAAAAACGGCAAACCTGATTATGATAGAATCCTCGATATGCAGAAAAAATCAGAGCACGGTAAATACCTGATGTCGATAGGATTTGGTTCCGATCTCGAATTTTGTTCGAAAATAGATTCGCATCCTTATTTGCCGGTTTTCAGAAGCGGTGTGTTTAAGCTGAAAGAATCATTCGATTCCGAGGCAAGCGATAAATCGAAAATGAGAAGAATTAATATCAGCAATAAAACAAAAGACACAGAGAGCAGATGAATAAGAAAATGAAGGCGAAACTTTCGGATAAGAACAGAACTTTTTCTGGCAAGAATAAAAGAAGAAGCGCCAAAGACGAAGAATTTGCCATATCCGAAGATTTTAAGAAACGCCTCATCGGATTCTTATTGTTTGTTATCGGAATACTTTT
>JAPLFI010000236.1 GCA_026390755.1 Ignavibacteriota bacterium | reverse complement strand
CGTCGGACTATGAATATCATTATATTAATTCAAACGTGAATCAGAACAGAAGAGCAGAACTGAAAAGAATATTTGAAAAGGAAAAGTTCAATAATCCGCTATAATGTTAAACAGTACATTTTGTGTTTATTGCCATTGAAACATTTATATGATTATTTTATGTTCCGTGAAAGTTTCCCGAAGGGCGTGACGGTTGATAATTCTTGTACGAAAAACGAACTGAATTTATTTTTTAACTTTAAAGAATTAAATATGAAAAAAGCTGTCGTCGTTATTATTACCGCTTTCATTGCCGGCTTTCAGACTTTATGTTATTATCTGGTAAATCAGATATGCAGTACATTTCCCGCTTCAAGTTTGTACAATCTTAATACTGTTGTTGATGATATTATTCCTTATATGGGTTTCACATGGATAATTTATTATTCGGGGGATTTATTCATGCTTATCTGGGCTTTTGTTGTTATTCTGATGTTAGATATAAATCAATTCAAACGGGCAATATTAATTTATATCATAATGATTATTACGGGAGCTGTTATTCAGATTCTGATTCCTGCCGTGTCACCCTATCCCGCAGAGCTGACCGGAGTTCAGACATGGTTCCATAAATCTGTTATTGATGCGCAATATGCGTGTTTTCCGTCTATGCATGTGGCATTATGCATATTCCCTGCATGTATCGGTATGACAGCATTCAAATCTCTGCCGTTAAAAATATTTCCCCTTGTATATGCGGTACTGATCAGTATATCAACTTTAACGCTTAAGGAGCATTATTTCCTGGACTTGCTCGGAGGTGTCGCATTGGCTCTGCTGTTTTTCTTTTTCTGGCATTATAATTTAAATGATTTAATGAAAAGAGTTGTTAAATAATAATTATGTATATCTATAGAATTCTTACGGTTCAGCCTCTGAGATTAATGTTGGTACTAAAAGAGTATCATAATATTTAAAAAGCATAATGAAAAAGAAAATATATTTTATACAGCCGTCATACAGAGACCAAAACGGAGACCTTCTGAAGGGGAAGAGTTTATATATTGTTTCCCTGTCATTGCCTGCATTAAGCGGTGTGGTTCCCGAAGGATGGCAAAAGGAATTCTGTTATGAATACTTTAACGATGTAAATTTTGACACGGATGCTTCGGTTATCGGGATTTCATGCATGGGGTATGAAATATTCAGGGGTGTTGAAATTGCAAAAGAATTCAGGAAAAGGGGCAAAATTGTTCTGTTCGGGGGATTTCAGCCGCATATCAGCAGGGAGTATGTGGAACCGTATTGCGATTCTTTGATTCACGGTAATCCAGGTATGAAAGAAATGGCAGGCATATTAAATGATGCAGAGCTTAATACTTTAAAGAAAGAGTATTATTGTAAAACAGATTTGGATTATAAGTTTGATTATTCTGTTTTAGATTCTGTTAAGGTTAGCTTTACTCCCGTCCTCCTTGGTGTGGGATGCCGCAATAATTGTGACTATTGCTGTATAGGGGCTATCTACAAAGGAGAATATTTCCTGCGGAAATTCAGTCATGTCGAAGAGGATCTTGAATACCTGTATAAGAAAACGAGAAATATTGCTTTTGTGGATACTAATATCTACAACAACCGTGAATACTTAAATAAAATATGCAGGCACATGATAAACCGCAATTATAATTTTATCTGGGGAGCACAATGCACTATAGATATAGGCGATGATAAGGAAGTGCTGAATAATATGAGGAAAGCCGGCTGTAGGGTGTTGTTTATCGGAATGGAATCCACGGAACAGTCAAATCTCGATGCAGTAAACAAAAAGTATAATGTTGATGCTTATCAGCAGAAAATTAATAATATACATAAAGCGGGTATAAGGATAGCGGGTTTTTTTATGTACGGACTGGACAGCGATACAGTTAATACTTCTTCCACACTCAGCAAATTTATTATTAAAAACAGGATAGCTCTTCCTATGCTCAATATTCTTGTGCCGACACCGGGCACAAGGCTGTACGATAAACTGAAAAAAGAAAACAGAATACTTATGAAAGACGAGCAGGAATTCCTTAAAAATAATCCAGCTTATAATTCTTCTTTTAACCTT